>CAIOIJ010000124.1 GCA_903858325.1 uncultured Actinomycetes bacterium | reverse complement strand
TTGGAGAGCAAAGATCTTGATTTGCTCTATCTCAATGATGTTAGTGGGGGAGCTATCTTTGGTAGCGACTCAACTGCAGGTTCAATACTCGACCGCAATGGTGCGGTAATACCAGTAGATGAGATGAGCAAAGACACGCTCTCGCACCTTCTGCTAGATCAAGCCCTACACAAGTTAGGTTAGGACAATGTCAAAGCGCCTATTCACATCAGAGTCAGTAACCGAAGGTCATCCAGATAAGATCGCTGACCAAATATCGGATGCAATTCTAGATTCACTTATCGGACAAGATAAGAAGAGTCGAGTTGCAGTAGAAACACTTATTACAACTGGACAAGTCCATGTTGCCGGTGAAGTAACAACAGATGCTTACGCAGATGTTATGGGAATTGTTCGCGATACTGTGCTCAATATTGGCTACGACTCATCAGATAAAGGTTTTGATGGAAATACTTGTGGCGTTTCGGTTTCGATTGGCCAACAATCACAAGATATCGCCCAAGGTGTAGATGATGCATATGAAAATCGTGTCTCTTCATCAGTTGACCCATTAGATTTACAAGGCGCGGGCGATCAAGGTCTTATGTTTGGTTATGCATGCGACGATACTAAAGAGCTTATGCCACTGCCTATTTGGTTAGCGCACGAATTAGCGCAACAATTATCCAAAGTACGCAAGGATGGATCGCTGCCATATTTGCGTCCTGATGGAAAGACTCAAGTAACTATTGAGTACGATGGCAATAAGGCAATTGCGCTCAATACCGTCGTAATTTCTAGCCAGCATTCGGCAGATGTAGATGTAGCCAAGAAACTGACCCCAGAGATCATCTCAGCAGTTATCGATCCAATTCTCGCAAAGATTGATTTGCCCAAGAGCGATCTTAAAATTCTTATCAACCCAACAGGTCGCTTTGTTATTGGTGGACCAATGGGAGATGCTGGCCTTACAGGACGCAAAATTATTGTCGACACATATGGTGGCATGGCTCGTCATGGCGGCGGCGCTTTTAGCGGTAAAGATCCTTCGAAAGTAGATCGTTCTGCTGCGTATGCAATGCGTTGGGTTGCAAAAAATGTTGTTGCTGCGGGATTTGCTAAGCGCTGTGAAGTTCAGATTGCTTATGCGATCGGTAAAGCGCAACCAGTGGGACTTTTCGTTGAGACATTTGGCACCGAAACTGTTCCTGTCTCACGTATTCAAGATGCAGTCTTAGCAACTTTTGATCTGCGACCAGCTGCAATCATTCGAGATCTCGATTTATTGCGACCAATTTATTCGAAGACAAGTGCCTATGGACACTTTGGGCGCGAATTACCTGAATTCTCGTGGGAGAAGACAGATCGCGTTAGCGCATTGCAATCAGCGCTTCGCTAATTCTGATAATGAATTGAAATGGCAACGCCTCGTCTTTTTCGTCTCAAGTCAGAGGTAATTGCTAAACCAGTAGGCGCACAGGCGCTCGAAGAACCTATTGCGCGTATCTGGGTAGATACCGGTGTAGATCACTTGGATGCACCCTACGACTACTTCGTGCCGCAAGAGCTATCTGCGCATGTTTTCACGGGAGTACGTGTACAAGTTTCTTTCGGCAATAGAGAAGTTGAAGGAATAGTGATTGAACGTCTCTCTTCTTCAACATCAGGAGGCGTTCTCAAGCCAATTACTAAAGTTTTATCAAAATTTGCGGTTGCGACAACGCAATCATTCGAACTCTTCGATTTAGTAGCTAAGAAATTCGCTTCATCGACTTTCGATGTTCTGCGCAGCGCCATTCCGCCGCGCGTAGCTGGTGTAGAGAAGAATCGTGTATATGAAGATCTCGAACTCTCTAAGACTATTTCAGGTAAGAATCGGGTTGATTTCATTGCTCTACCTGCGCATATCGCCCCGCTTGTGCAAATCTGCGCGAATATTGATCTTAGCGAAGGTTCCAATCTCCTACTCGTTCCCGATGAACGTGATCTCTCTGGTTTAGTTCAAATCTGGAATGAACGTAATCCAGATAATCATGCAATTTCTCTCGGTAGTTCGCTCACACGAGGAGAGAGATATTCCAATTTCCTAGATGCCATCAATATTCCAAAGAAGCTAGTCGTTGGTACACGCAGTGCAATATTTGCACCTGTTGCTTCGCTCTCTAGGATCATTATTTACAGAGAGTCTTCACCTGATTATTTCGAACAACGTTCTCCTGGCGCGAATGTCAAAGATGTAGCGTTGTTGCGCGCACAGCAAGAGAGAGTAGATCTTAGTTTTCTCTCATATGTCCCTTCCTTAGCTATAGCTCACGAAATTGATCAGCGTCGTATCAAATATCGCCACGAAAGCGAGCGCGTTACGGTGCGCGCTTTTACGCCCATGCCAGGACAACTATTACCAGAACGTATTTTTGCTCCCGTGCGAGAAGCGTTGCGCAAGGGACCTGTCCTTTTTTTAGTTACTCGTAAAGGCTACGCAAATGCATTGCTCTGTGGGCAGTGTAAGAATTTCGCGCTGTGTTCGTGCGGAGGTCGCCTCAAAATTGTTTCGCCAACGAAGCCACCGTTGTGTTCACACTGCGCGCAAGAATTTCCTGCCTGGAGATGTGCATGGTGTAAAAGTGATAAGCAGTATGCAGCAAGTCGGGGAATTGATCGGGCGAGCGAAGAGATCGGCCGAGCATTTCCAAATATCGCGATAGTTTCTTCTTCTGGTGACTCAATAAAGGATCGAGTCTCGGATGAACATTGCATTGTCGTTGCGACACCTGGTGCATCACCAATAGCCGAACGGGGATATAGCGCTGTTGTTATTCTCAATGCTCTCTCTTTTTTCTCGCATGATGATTTGGCTGCGGGGGAGAGAGCGCGCGAACTTCTTTTCGAAACTAGCGCACTTGTGCGCGCAGATGGTCAAGTTCTTATCGCTATCGATGACTCTCATCCTGTTGTAGCGGCACTTACACAGTGGAGTCCTGCAACAATGATTCAACGTGAATTGCGAGAGCGCGCCGAACTCAATCTTGCGCCATTTGCGGCAAGTGCATATCTTCGAGTACCAACTAAAGAAGCAACACAGCTTGCAACTGGATTACGCAGTGCAATCTCATCAGGACGTCTCAATTCGGCAATCAGCATTTTGGGCCCCGTTGAATTAGAAGATTTCGAATCGAAGATAGTTCTGCAGTATGCGCATGAATACTCTGAGGAAGTGGCGCAATTCCTACGAGAATTGCAACGCAAACGTGGTATCGCCAAGAAATCACTTCTTCATATTCGAATAAATCCATATTCACTCGCGTAATGTGAAAGTTCTAGCTCGAATTGCTAGACTGCGCATATGTCGATACAACCAATACGCCTCTTTGGCGATCCCGTATTGGTCACAAAAACATCTCCTGTCGTCGATTTTGATAAAGAGTTGCGTACTCTTATAAAAGATCTCACAGATACGATGATTGATGCCCCTGGTGCTGGTTTAGCGGCGCCTCAAATTGGAGTCCCGTTGCGCGTCTTTGTTTGGGATGTCGATGAAACGCTGGGACATTTGATCAATCCATCTCTAGATTTGAGTGAAGAGATTCAAGAGGGCGACGAAGGTTGTTTATCGTTCCCAGAGTTGCGTTATCCAGCTCCTCGCGCCATGCGCGTTGTTGCTAAAGGTTGGAATATGTATGGAGAGCCAATCAGTGTTGAAGGTTCTGAACTTCTTGCCCGAGCGATTCAACACGAAACAGATCACCTCGATGGAATTCTTTTTATCGACCGACTTAGCGTCGAAGATAGAAAACTTGCAATGAAAGAAATTCGTGAGTCGCAATGGTTCAATGATAATAATGGCGCAACACCAATCATCAAGGAATCTCCTCATTCTCTCTTTGGTGGTATCTCTTAGTGCGCATTGGTGTGGCCGCGACACCGGCTGTAGCACTTCCATCATTAGAGTGGTTATTGACTTCAAAACACACATTAGTCAAAACAATAACTGTGCCGGATAAACCTTCTGGCAGAGGCAGAGTACTTAGTGCTTCACCAGTGGGTACCTGGTCGCAAGAACACGGTATCGAATGTATTAAGCCTGCCAAGAGTGTTGAATTAGTCGGACATTTGGAAGATTTGGATTTAGTAATAACCATTGGTTATGGAGTGATCCTGCCAGAACAAATTCTCGCTCTACCAAAGTATGGATTTATAAATTTGCACTTCTCTCTCCTTCCGCTCTATCGCGGTGCCGCGCCAGCGCAAAGAGCATTGCACAATGGCGACACCGAAACCGGGATCACAGTCTTTGCTTTAGATAAAGGGATGGACACAGGACCTATTTATGTTTCGCATTCATGCGCAATCGATGCATCGTGGCGTGCCAGCGAGTTATTGGATTCCCTTGCACTTATGGGTCCACAAGCTTTGAGCCAGGCCTGCCAGATGATTGAGGATGGAGTTGCCCCCGTTGCTCAAGTAGGAAATTCAACACTAGCGCCGAAAATAAGTGTTGAAGAAGCATGTGTGAATTTCAATCTGCCTGCTTCGCAAGTAACTAATGCAATTCGCGCTTTTTATCCAGCACCAGGTGCATGGTCTGTGTTTCGAGGCGACAAAATGAAATTCTCTCGCGTAAATACTGCACAGATAGAACTCGAACTCATCCCTGGGCAAATACATTTCGATGGAAAGCGCGTATTTATCGGATGCGGGGATAAGAGTGCGATTGAAATATCGGAAATTGTCCCGGCAGGAAAGAGCGAGATGATTGCCAGTGATTGGGCACGTGGAGCGCGTTTAGCACCAGGTGAAAAAATTGGTTGAAGCCCGCCGTAATACTTTCAAATCGCCCAAACCGGATGCATCGCGTTTACTCGCCTTTGATCTGCTCACTGAAGTAAATCGCAATGGTGGTTTTTCCAATCTCTTATTACCGCAAGCCCTCTCCGCTAGCTCTTTAGATGAACGCGACCGTTCATTTGTAACTGAATTGCTCTACGGAACTCTGCGTATGCAAGGCAAGCACGATTGGATCTTGGCCCAAATCAGCGACCGACCATGGAGTGAGGTTGATGCGGGAATAGTTGATATTGCGCGTATGGGCGTGCATCAAATTCACGAAATGCGTGTACCTGACCATGCTGCCGTAGGTGCGACAGTAGAAGTTGCGCGCAAGCGATTAGGCGAATCTAAAGCCAGTTTCGTCAATGCTCTCTTGCGAAATGTTACGCGTTCAACAATTGAGGAATGGTTTGCACCACTTGCACTCATTACGGATCCGGTAGAAAGACTCTCAATACAGTATTCGCATCCACAATGGATTGTCTCTGCCTATTTTGATCTACTCAAAGATTGGGAGGCGGTGGAATCGCTTCTTGCAATCAATAATGTTGCGGCAAAACCAACTTTAGTTGCATGGCCTGGCCGATCCACGCGTGATGAACTCATTGCACTTGGGGGAGTTGCAACGCAATATTCTCCATATGGTGTGCTCTTCGATGGTTCACCAGGAACTCTCGAACCGATTCGCCATCGCAATGCTGGTGTTCAAGATGAAGGTTCTCAATTAGTTTCAACAGTCTTTGCGCAAAGTGTTTCAAATAAGAAGAAGTGGTTGGATCTCTGTGCTGGCCCTGGCGGTAAGGCTGCCCTACTTGCAAGCATTGCTGCAGGTGAAGGTGCATCTTTGACCGCAAATGAAATATCAACTCCGCGTGCGCAACTTGTGAAACAAGTTGTCGCAGGCTCGCGAGTGTGGGTTGGTGATGGTCGTGATATCGCTTCGCACGATGAAACTTTCGATGCAATTCTCATCGATGCACCTTGTACAGGTCTTGGTGCATTGCGCAGGCGCCCTGAAGTGCGCTGGCGTCGTACAGTGCAAGATTTGCGAGAGCTCACACAGATGCAAAGAGAATTGCTCGATGGTGCATATGCTGTTTTAGAAGAGGATGGAATATTGGGTTATGCAACGTGTTCACCGCATCTCGCCGAAACTCAAGTGCAAGTTATGGATCTTATGAAAAGACATCCTGATTTGATTCAGGTCTCAGTCGAGCCATTCCTTCCTTCCAATCTTCTTGGAGCTACGCGATCACATGCGATGACTTTATGGACGCACATTCACGGCACTGACGCGATGTTTCTCGCACTCTTTCGCAAAAAGAGCGCGAAGGAACTGTAGGGTTATTTCATGAGTCGCGAAATTCGAATTACGCCATCGATTCTCAATGCAGATTTTGATCACCTTGCAGATGAGATTGCTAAGATTTCGCAAGTCTCTGATCTTTTGCATCTGGATGTAATGGATAACGTCTTTGTTCCAAATTTTACTTTTGATTTCGCTAGCGCAACATCAATTATCAAAATGAGCGATTTGTCTGTCGATGCCCACCTTATGGTGGCTGATGTCGATGAGATAGCGCCGGCATATGCCGAGGCGGGTTGCGCAAGCGTCACAATTCATGCTGAGGCGACGCAAAACATCACATCGACGCTTCGTGCAATTCGCAAAGTTGGTGCGCGCGCTGGTCTAGCGCTCAAACCGGCTACGCAGATTGAGAATTATTCAGAGTTTATTGATGATGTAGATATGTTTTTGATCATGACAGTAGAGCCAGGTTTTGGTGGTCAGAAATTTATGACGGATATGATGAGTAAAGTTTCTAGAACTCGCGCAATCATTGGTTCGCGTCCCATATGGCTGCAAGTCGATGGAGGAATTTCGCTAGAGACTATTGAAATTGCAGTTGATGCAGGGGCCGACACCTTTGTCGCTGGAAGCGCAGTCTTCAAGGCACAAGATCCTGCTGCGATGGTTACTTCACTGCGCGAACTTGCTAACTCTGTGGCAGACTGAACCCACGTTGTTCCGGGGGTCGGTGTAAATCCGAACCGGCGGTAAAGTCCGCGACCCGATGCCATCCAGGTATCGGTTGATATGGTGTAAATCCATAACCGACAGTCAGAGTCTGGATAAAGGGACAGGTGAATCAGTCATATTGTTATGGCTGATTGCTTGTTACTTCCTGGAAATTTTCTACTAGGAAGGATCAACAGTATGTCAATTATTAAATGGTTATTTGAAACAAATATTAATTTCGGTTCTAAATCAATTGCGATTAGAGAAATCATTGGTGGAACTTTAGGTCTCACCAGTGCGATTTTGGGTGCTCGTCGTAAGGTGAGCGCTTGGCCAATAGGAATTCTTGGTGACGCACTTCTCTTCACCGTATTTCTTGGTGCCGTTTTTGCCTATAACAATGATCAAAACTCGAACTTTTATGGGCAAGCCGGCCGCAATCTTCTGCTGATAATCGTCAGTACCTATGGTTGGGTTCGTTGGTCGCGCAATCGTCGCCAATTTGGCAACAGCAAGCCTGCTGTTTCACCACGGTGGACCACAACATCTGAGAAGAAGTACCTAATTCCAGCGATAGTTCTCTTCTACCTCGTTGCTTATCAGCTATTCAAGGCGCTGGGAGAGAGTGGAACCTGGCTCCTTGTTGATACATGGATCTTTACCGGCACTGCACTTGCTACATATGGAATGAGTCGAGGCTATGTGGAATTTTGGTTGGTATGGGTGGCAGTAGATGCAGTGGGAGTTCCATTCGCATTCGCAAATGGCTATTACCCAACGGGAACTCTCTACGCAATCTATCTTCCATTCGTACTATGGGGTTTCTGGTCATGGCTACGTATTTATAAGAATGAGAAGGCCACTGTCTAGTAAACTCGCACTATGAAAACCTTTGAATCCCTCTGGGCCGAGTTAGCTCAGATAGCACAAACTCGCCCGGAGGGTTCAGGGACAGTTGCAGCCCTCGATGCTGGAATTCATACCATTGGGAAAAAGATTATTGAAGAAGCTGGCGAAGTATGGCTTGCGGCAGAACATGAGAGCAATGCAGCTTTAGCCGAAGAAATAAGTCAACTTTTGTATCACTTACAAACGTTGATGATTGCTCGTGGTCTGACCCTCGATGATGTTTACAAATACCTTTAGGAGATTCAATGTTGCGCATAGCCATTCCCAATAAGGGATCTCTTGCTGATGAGTCGATAGCAATTTTGAAAGAGGCGGGTTATCGCCAACGCACTGATAGTCGCGACTTAGTTTTGCTCGATAACGAAAATGGCGTCGAGTTCTATTATTTGCGCCCACGCGATATTGCTCTCTATGTCGGAAGCGGGGAGCTTGAAGCAGGAATTACTGGTCGAGATTTATTGATTGATTCAGGTGCCAAAGCCGATGAAGTTTTGGAACTCAACTTCGGAGGTTCCACATTTCGTTTCGCAGGAAATGCCGATATCGATTGGAATATTGCAAATATTTCGGGCAAGAGAGTTGCAACGGCATATCCAGGATTAGTAGAGAAGCACCTAACATCCCTTGGAATTAGCGCCAATGTTGTGCGTCTTGATGGCGCAGTCGAAAGCAGTGTGCGTTTAGGCGTCGCCGACCTCATCGCCGATGTGGTGAGCACTGGAAATACCCTGCGCCAAGCAGGCTTGAAAATATTTGGAGAACCCATTCTTTTTAGTGAAGCTGTACTGATCACCCGTTCAGGCGTCGCAATTCCTGCTGAGTTAGAGATCCTTATTCGCAGATTGCAAGGCGTCGTCACTGCACGTAAATATGTACTTCTGGATTACGACGTGAAGAAAATTGATGCGCAACAAGCGTGTGCAATTACACCAGGTCTGGAATCTCCCACTATCTCTCCACTTCAAAATGATGAGTGGGTAGCGGTACGAGCAATGGTTTTACGTAAAGAGACTAATCATGTTATGGATGAACTATGGGCACTCGGTGCGCGTGGCATTCTCGTTACGGATATTCACGCCTGCCGACTCTAATTATGTGAGTCGGCTTCTTCAATCGCTTCACGTGCAATACCTAAAAGATAAAGCACTGAATCTAAATATGGCGCACTCACCGAACTATCAGCTGCGGCTTTGACTGCGGGCTTGGCATTGAAGGCAATACCGAGACCAGCAATTGCAATCATATCGAGGTCATTTGCGCCATCACCTATTGCAATTGTTTGTTCGATATTGATATTTTCCAAAGCCGCAAAATCGCGTAGCGCTTGCGCTTTCGCGGCGCGATCAATTACTGCTCCTACAACTTTGCCGCTCAATTTCCCATCAATAATTTCAAGAGTATTAGCGCGGTAATGCGAAATATTTAGCTCCTTGAGAAGTGGATCTATAACATTGTGGAATCCGCCAGAAACAACGCATACAGTGTGCCCCAAACGTTGGAGCGTTCTAATGAGTGTTCGAGCACCCGGTGTAAGTAAAATTTCGAGGCGAACTTGTTCAATGGCATCCTCAGACAAACCGCTCAAGAGTGCTACACGAGCCAGAAGAGATTGCTCAAAATCAATTTCTCCGCGCATTGCTGCCTCAGTAATTTTTACGACCTCTGCATTGACTCCAGCTTTCGTCGCTAATAATTCGATAACTTCTTGTTGAATAAGTGTTGAATCAACATCAAGGAGAACAAGTTTGCGGGCATGGCGCATAAGGCCGCCGGGTTGCACTGCAATATCAACACCAACCTCACTAGCCACAGTTGCTAGCGCGCTTTTCAATTTTTGTTGGTCGGTATTTGAAATTATGAATTCAATTGCTGTCACTGGATATGACGCGGTACGACTAATCGATTCAATATTTCCGCCTAAAGCGCTCACGCTGTGCGCCACCTTTGCTACCGCCGAGGGGAGCAATTTTGGCGAAAGTAGAACTGCGTGGAGTAGTCCAGATTTGGCAGCAATTGACGTTATAGCAGTATGTGAAAATGACGTTGCAATGTCAACATCGAGCGTTGTTGCAAGCTCTACAAGATCGCCATCGATGGCAGTTGCATGTGCGGGATTGCAGGCAATGAGCAGCGTCAGAATAAGTCGTTCGCGAATTACTACTTGCTCGATATCGATGACAGTGATGGCGAAGGGAGCCAAAGTCTCGAAAAGGGTTGCAGTAATCCCGGGCTTATCGATTCCTGTAAGGAGAATGAGTCCCGTGTATTGATCTTTTTCGTCGTTAGCGCTCATAAGGAGTCGAGGTTATCGCGAATCACTCCCTGAATATGCGCAATTTCGCCGCGCTATGGCGTGATTACGACTATCTTTTTCGCCTATGGCTACTCAATCTGTTTTGGAGCTCCGTGACGTCAGTGTTCGTCGCGGTGAATCAACGATTCTGGGACCTATTAATTTTTCGATAGCACCAGGGGAGCGTTGGGTAATTCTTGGACCCAATGGCGCCGGTAAATCCACATTTCTCAATATTTTGGCAACGCGAATATTTCCAACACAAGGTAAAGCATTTCTTTTAGGTGAGGAGATGGGCAAGGTCGATTTATTCGAACTCAGAACTCGTATTGGAACATGCGCATCGATTGTTGCCGAAGATATTCCTTACGACGAACTTGTGCGCGATGTTGTGCTTACTGCTGCATATGCAATTCTTGGCAGATGGAATGAAGATTACGATCTATGGGATGAATCGCGCGCAATAGCCCTTCTCACTACTTTCGGTGTTCGCGATCTTGGTGATCGCCTCTATGGATCGCTCAGTGATGGCGAGAAAAAGAGAGTGCAGATATCCCGTGCACTTATGGCAGATCCAGAATTACTTTTATTGGATGAGCCAACTGCAGGTTTAGATCTAGGTGGGCGCGAGGATTTACTCCGTAGATTCTCTGCATTCTCGCAAGACCTAACGGCGCCCGCAACAATTTTGGTAACACACCATATTGAAGAGATTCCTGCAGGAACCACGCATGCACTCCTACTGCATAAAGGGGTGATTGCCGTCTCTGGTCCGGTGGAACAAGTAATTACTCAAGAGCACCTCAGCGCAGTCTTTGGAATATCGATGAGCGTTGTACATGAAAATGGACGATTCTTTGCTCGAGCAATGTGATTCGAGTTGGAAAGATGTCTTACTTCCATTTGCTGCGCAGATAAAGGCAATAGAGCGCGATTTACTGGGCAAAGTTTCATTTCCTGCCAATGATTTAGTCTTTCGCGCCTTAGCTATTCCACTGATCAAAGTTCGTGTTGTAATTTTTGGTCAAGATCCATATCCCACACCAGGTAATGCAATCGGATACGCATTTGCAGTTCCCAAAGACCAGAAGGTACCTGCATCATTGCGCAACATCTTCAAAGAATATTGCGATGATCTAGGAAAAACGGCGGCGCCATCTGGCGATCTATCTCATTGGACGCAACAGGGAGTTCTACTACTCAACCGTGCGCTTACTTTCTCACCAGATGGTGCAGTATCTATAGATCAATGGTCGCCAATTACGGATGCGATCGCCCAGGAGCTTGGTAAGCGCGATGTTGTGGCGATTCTTTGGGGTAATGACGCTAAATCTTTGAAGAAATATTTTCGTGCAGAATGGGTTATCGAAAGTGTGCACCCGAGTCCGTTATCTGCTTACCGGGGTTTTTTTGGCTCTAAACCATTTACTCGTGCTAACGAAATTCTCGCTAGGCATTCAATATCGTGCATTGATTGGTAAAAAAAAGAGGGCCCAGGTTTCCCCGAGCCCTCTTCGATAAAGATTTTCTACAGTTAGCCAACCCAAGCATTAATTGGTGAAGACAAGAAGTAGATCATGAATAATCCAGATACTAGGAATAGCAAAGGATGAATCTCTTTGCGACGTCCTTGAATTGTGCGGATTACTACATATGAAACAAAGCCTGCACCAATACCAACAGAGATGTTGTATGTAAATGGCATCAAAATAATTGTAAGAAATGCTGGGATTGCAATTCCATAATCATCCCAGTCAATGCTCTTGACTTGAGTCATCATCAAGAAACCGACGATAACCAAAGCAGGAGTTGCTGCTTCGTAAGGGATTACAGCTACTAGTGGAGCAAGGAAAGTAGTGAGCAAGAAAAGAACTCCAGTTACAACTGAAGCCAAACCTGTTCGCGCACCTTCGCCAACACCAGATGCTGACTCGATATAGCTTGTATTAGATGAAATGCTTCCCGCACCACCTGCTACTGCTGCTAGTGAGTCAACAAGGAGAATGCGATCGTTGTTTGGAATATTGCCATCACGATCTACAAGTCCTGCTTCATGTCCAATAGCTGTCACAGTTCCAACAGTGTCAAAGAAGTCCGAGAGCAAAAGAGTGAAAACTAAAAGGATTGCAGTGATTGCAGAAACTTTGCCAAAAGAACCAAAGAGATTGAATTGACCAAAGAGACCGAAATCAGGAGTTCCAACAATCTTTGAAGGAATGCTTGGAACATTGAGTCCCCAACCCTTTGGATTTACAGCACCAGTTGCACCATTGAAGTTTGGACCAATCTTGAATGCTGATTCAACGGCAATAGCAACAACAGTTGCGGTAGCAATACCAATGAGAAGTGCGCCTTTTACTTTCTTGACCATCAAACCGATCATCAAGAAAAGACCAATTGCAAAGACGATAATTGGCCAGCCTACGAGAGTTCCACCATCACCAAGAGTGACAGGTACTGGTCCTGATGCTGTTTTGCGAACAAAGCCAGCGTCAACAAGACCGATAAGGGCAATGAAGAGTCCAATACCGACAGAGATAGCGATCTTGAGCTGTGCAGGTACTGCACGGAAGACTGCTGTTCTAAATCCAGTAAGAACCAAAATCGTAATGATGAGACCTTCGAGAACGATGAGTCCCATAGCATCTGCCCACGTCATGCGAGAAGCGATACCAACTGCTACGAATGTATTGAGACCGAGACCGGTTGCTAGTGCGAGTGGATAATTTCCAACTACGCCCATGAGAATCGTGAGAATTCCCGCAATCAGCGCAGTCATTGCAGCGATTGCTGCGAGGTTAGGTGCGTCGCCGCCGCCTAGAAATTTACCTTCGGCATCTTTTGACAGACCGATAATCAATGGATTGAGTGCGACGATATAAGCCATCGTAAAGAAAGTGACAAAACCGCCACGAACTTCACGTCCTACTGTTGAACCACGTTCTGATATTTTGAAATAGCTATCAAGCATGGTGGACCTTTCTCATTTTGGTGTCGGGGGTGGTTGCGACCCCGTGTGACTTCACGGCTCACATGCCGGGGGGAGATGCGACGAGCCTATTAGTTACTTTCCGGTAATTCGGGAAACAACACCAAGGGAAATCGCAATAGATTGACCAATAAAGAGGGCGAAAAGTGCAGTTCCAAGGCCAACACGGCCACCAAGAAGGGCGCCAAGGATAAGAACTGTCGCTTCAATAGCTAATCGGACTCGACCTACGCGAATACCAGTCTTATGGTGAATGGCAGTCAT
The DNA here is from genome assembly GCA_903858325.1 of uncultured Actinomycetes bacterium. Lineage (GTDB taxonomy): Bacteria > Actinomycetota > Actinomycetes > Nanopelagicales > Nanopelagicaceae > Planktophila. Next base: position 6,148 of record CAIOIJ010000124.1, on the reverse strand, counting down.
TAATCCATCACGCGGACCCGGGCCAAGGCCACACGTTATATAAAAGGTAGATCCCATACCCACCATCGCGATTCCAATGAAGCAATAAATTATTCCTAGAAAATAATTGTGAGCCACCGGTATATAGAGAACGCCGAATTCAATCGCAGCTGCGATAAATACAATATTCATAAGAGTTCCAAAACCTGGTTTTTCTCCTAGCGGAATCCAAATAAGTAAAACAAGAGAACTCATTATAAAAGTGGACCACCCCAAAGTGATGTGTAGATGTTGAGCTGCGCCTTGAGCAAGAACAGACCATGGAGCATTCCCGATATGACTTTGAATGAGAAGTGAATCTCCGAGACCGAAAATGATCAGACCAAAAGTCAGTATCAGAGTGCGCTTTATCGAGAGATCCCAACGACCATTACCCGTCCACGGCATTACGGGAATGGTTTTATGCGGACGCAACCAATGCGCAATTGAATTCAATGACATCAGGGGAGTGTATTGCACGATAACCTGCTCCATATGGAATTCACTTACTTTCAAGCGATACTTACTGGACTGATACAGGGCATTACTGAACTTTTCCCAGTGTCATCCTTAGGTCACGCGGTTCTCGTACCAGCATGGATAGGTGGTTCGTGGTCGAATTTCACAACAGATCCAAACTCTCCATACTTAGCGGTGACAGTTGCGCTCCATGCGGCTAGTGCCATTGCGCTCTTCTTAGTTTTTCGCAAACGATGGTTTGAACTCATTGGCGGGGCTTTCAACTCATTGAAAGGTAGAAATTCAAATGCATCGCGAGTTTTTTGGCGTGTTTTCCTAGCGACTATTCCAGTGGCGTTTCTAGGGTTTGTTTTCGAGAAGAAATTGCGTGAGATTTTCTCTAGCCCACTTGCTGCGGCTTCCTTTCTGACAATCAACGGATTATTACTATTTACTGCTGAGAGACTTACTCGCCGCAGTAATAAGTCGCATGTTCACGAAGATTCGAATGGACAGATAGTTGAACACCTCAGCGTGCCTGCTGCAATGACGATTGGTCTAGCGCAATCTCTTGCACTTCTTTCAGGAATCAGCCGCTTTGGAATAAGTATGAGTGCCGGTTTGGTGAAGAAACTATCGCATGCAACGGCATCAGATTTTGCCTTCTTGTTGGCGCTTCCAGTTATCGCCGGTGCAGCTTTTCTCAAAGTACCGGATCTGATGGCGCCGGAATATAAATCAATTCTTGGGGCAATTCTTGCTGGCTCTGTCGTTTCCTTTTTCGCAACATATGCCTCTGTTACTTTTCTCGTCAAATGGTTCAAAACAAAGACTTTGTATCCATTTGCAATCTATTGTCTAATCTTTGGTATCGCATCGATTATTAGGTTTGCTTAGGCACATTATGTTTCCTGGAATCGGCACAGTTATCAATGTTTTCACCATTATTGGTGGGGCTTCAATTGGTGTACTCATTGGCAATCGCATGAAGATCAAAACGCGCGACTTACTAACAGATGTTTTAGGACTAGTTACTTTTCTCGGCGCAGCTAGCGCACTCATTCCTTTGTGGTCAAGGCGTTATATAGATTCTCTGCCATCTGGTTGGGCACTGCTCGTTGTTCTAGGCTCTCTCTTAGTTGGTGGACTCATTGGATCAGCACTCAATCTTGAAGATCGCCTTGATGGAATTGGCGAAAAATTGCGTCAACGCTTTGGTGCATCGCAAGAGAGTCCATTTGTTGAAGGTTTCGTTTCGGCTTCACTCTTGTTTGCGATAGGACCTTTAGCAATTCTTGGCAGCATTAGCGATGGCATGTCCACGGGAATCGACCAACTGCTTCTCAAAAGTACTCTCGACTTTTTTGCTGCGATGGCATTTGCAACATCACTCGGCTGGGGAGTTGCCGTATCGGCCTTGCCTGTTGGTATTTACCAAGGCGCATGGACACTCATTGGCCTGGCGTTGGGCAAAGTTCTCTCTGGTTACCAAGTAGATGCAATGACCGTAGTAGGTGGCATTATGTTGCTGTGCATAGCGCTGCGATTACTGAAAATAAAGTTTGTAGCAGTGGGAAATCTATTACCTGCGCTAGCTATAGCTCCGCTACTTGCTTTACTTATGCACCAATTTGCTTAGATAGTTGCTGCATCAATAACAAAGCGGTATTTGACATCGCTTGAGACTGTGCGTTCGTAAGCCTTATCGACATAGTCTGCCTTTATAACTTCAACATCGCTGACGATATTGTGCTTTCCGCAGAAATCGAGCATCTCTTGCATTTCAGGAATACCACCAACCATCGAGCCCGCCATCGAACGGCGTCCATTGAGAAGCACACCTGGCTGAACTGCATATGGCTCACCTGGTAGACCAATGACAACCAAAGTTCCATCTAGTGTCAGTAGTTCCAAATATTCATTGATATCTAGACGCGCACTGACTGTATTGAGAATCAGATCGAATTTCTTATGAAGTGGCTTCAGGTTTGAAATATCTTTAGTTGAAACGAAGTGATCGGCGCCCATTGCAAGTGCATCTGCCTCTTTACTAGGCGAATGTGAAAAGACTGTAACGTCAGCGCCCATTGCGTGCGCAAATTTAACGCCCATGTGGCCAAGTCCACCAAGACCCATGATTCCAACTTTCATTCCTGGGCCGGCTTTCCAATTTTTCAATGGAGAGAAGAGAGTGATGCCTGCGCACAGAAGTGGGGCAACACCGCTTTGATCTAAGTTTGAGGGAACATGAATTGCGTAATCTGCATCGATTACAAACTTGTTCGAATATCCGCCCATAGCAACTGTTGTGCCATCGCGTTCTAGCCCGTTATATGTTCCGGTCATTCCTTCGATGCAATAGTTTTGCAAACCCTTTTTGCAACTTTCGCATTTACGACAAGAATCGACAAATACTCCAACACCTACGGTCTCTCCTATAGAGAAGCTAGTTACTGCAGAACCCAGAGCGGTGACAGTGCCAACAATCTCGTGACCTGGAACCATAGGAAATATTGCTGGTCCCCATTCTTCGCGTACTTGGTGAATATCTGAGTGACAAATACCTGCATATGTAATATCTAATGAAATGTCATTGGGACGAAGTTCACGACGATCAAATTCGTAACTTGTAAAAGCACCAGATGCTTTCAATACTGCGAGGCTACGTGTCCTCATTTTCTCTCCTTGTTTAGAGAGTGAATGGTAGTGGCTCGGTAGAAATATGTGCAGCCCGAGAACCGCGCGCCGTGACTCGTCTCATATGGTGGCGACGACACAGTACTTCGTAAGCAACTTCTGAATCTGCAGCTACATCGCCCACTACAACTTGTTCGCCTTCAACGACCATAACGCCCCCGGCAGTTCGTGCATTATGTGTTGCTCTAGCGCCGCACCAACATAGGGCTTCCACTTGCAATGTATGCACGCGATCAGCTAATTCGACCAGACGGGCAGAGCCAGGAAAAAGCGAAGTTCTAAAATCGGTAAGAATTCCAAATGCGAATACATCAATGCTGAGACCATCGACAATCTTTGCCAATTGATCAATTTGCTCGCGCTCATAGAATTGGGCCTCATCACAGATGATGTAATCGATGCGCTCTCCAATTGAGAGATGATCAACAACGTAGCGATGCAGATCTAAATCTGGATCGACTTCAAGTGCGGGACTTTGTAAGCCAAGCCGTGAAGAAATTACACCTGAGCCAGCTCGGTCCTTAGATGTAAATATCAAACCAGTACGCCCACGACTTTGGTGGTTATGAGCCGTTTGCAGAGCGAGAGTGGATTTACCACTGTCCATTGTTCCGCAGTAATAGATGAGTTCAGCCACGGGCGTATCCTGCCACGAAATTTAGAGAATGTGACGTGTGCGCAGTTGCGCACTGAGTTGCGGAATCAATGCCAGCGCCATGTCCACCGAAATATGTGAGCCATCTCTATATGCCACAACTCCATCGACTATTGCGGGGCAAAAACTTGTGCAGAGCCACGAGGTTGGATCGATAATGTCGAAACCCCGAATGATCGTCACAGGAGTCTTCTCTGTTGAATCGCATGATGCGCTCTTTCGAGATGCTAAACATGAAGGTATATCCCTTAGCGGCCGTGGTGTATCTGCGATGTAAATAATATGTGTGGCGCTGCCTTCGAGATTCTTGAGAAGTTTGCGCTGTCCATCACTCCACCACTGGCCCCGGTTTGGGTAGTTTGCTGGGGGAGTGAAGTATTGAAAGCTACTAGTGATTACTGCGAGTGGATGAATGCTTACAATTCGCGCAATCGAATTCTGGCGCCATTTGGTGCAGTGCACCATCTTGAAAGCTCCTTGGTCCGGGCGCAGTGAGTCAACTGCTGGACAGGCAGATTTCGTCAATGAGATCAATTTCAAATTATTCGCTACCGCAATTTCTTTCAGGGCTGGAAACCATTGCGCCGCATGAGAATCGCCATACAGAACGATGACATTTTTACTATTTTTATCACCGTAGGTGCAATATCCCGATTTTGTTTCGCCATAATTCACATGGCAACCATCACCGTAGACTTCGGGTTTTTTCATTACATCTGCCAGAGTGAATTTTGTTGTTGTTGCACCGCGAACTGAAATTTCACTCGATGAAGAGGCTGTAATACCAACGGCGAGTAAGGCCGAAACCAAGGTAGTTGTGATTGCTCCTAAGTAAATTTTTCGTGCGCTAAATTTCTTATGACGTAATGGTTCTTCGATGAATCGATGAGTCAATTCGGCAAGAAGGAGAGTCAACGCAATACATGCGATACGTTCACGAATATGAAGTGGGCGACCTAAAAACGTGCTGGGCAGTACTAATGCTGGCCAGTGCCATAAATACAAAGGATAGGAAATACCACCCAACCACTGTGCAATTCGATTGTTGCCTAAATCATTGAAAATTGGCGGCCACACTTGTATCGAAGCTATCAAAAGAAATGTTGCTAACACTGGAAGTAGCGCCTTGGAACCAGGAAAGGCAGTGTTTTCGTCATATCGAAGCGATGAGAAAACAATTCCCGCAAAAGCTATCCAAGGAATCAACTTAGATGAAAATACTTTAGTTGGAATAAAGAGAAGAAGCGCGCCAAAACCTAATTCCCATGCACGAGTTGGTAGCCCATAAAAAGCCCATATAGGTGAAGTTCGCGTTTGGTAAATAGAGAAGAGAAATGAGAAGAATGTAACTAAACCAATAGCTGTGACTAAATAGATTCTCTTGCTTAGTTTAGTGAGTGCAAGAATAAATATTGGCCAGAGCAAGTAGAACTGTTCTTCCACCGCTAGTGACCAGTAATGAATCACCGGTGACGGTGTAGCGTTCAAATTCTGATAATCGTTTTGCCACCATGCGAAGAGATAATTGGAGACGTAGAGTGAAGCGGCGACGAGATCTTTGCCGAGGTTCGCGCGCGTAATTGCAGGTAAGAGAATCCACGAGAGAATCGCTGTGCTAATCAGGACGAATGCCGAAGTTGGAAGCAATCTTTTGATTCGACGTTGATAGAAAGCTGGCAAGTCGAGATGACCATCGCGATCTATCTCGCGCAGAATGAGCCCTGTAATCAAGTAGCCTGAAATTACGTAGAAGATATCGACGCCGATAAATCCACCTGGCATAAGTCGTGCGTGAAATAGGGTGACAAGAATTGCTGCCAGCGCTCGTAGCGCTTGAATCTGTGTAATACGCATATCTAGATACTCATCAAAGCGTGGATACTGATGTCGGGAAACTGGGAAAGAATCTTGTCGCGACCACCTAGAGACGTTATCTCCAATACCGTTGCAATTGCGCTCACCACACCACCGCAAGCAGCGACAAGTTCAATCGCCGCACACATAGTTCCACCTGTAGCAAGAACATCATCGATCAAAAGAACTCGTTGACCTTGCGCTATTGCATCAGTGTGAATCTCAATTGTGGCCTCGCCATATTCGAGTGCATAATTTTTGGCATGCGTTTGGAAAGGCAGCTTCCCGCTTTTGCGAATTGGAATGAAGCCTTCACCTAAATCGGCTGCGATTGCAGCGGCGAAAATAAAGCCTCGCGCTTCAATACCTGCAATCAGATCCCCGCTTTGTGCGAATTTGGATAGTTCTTGCGTTACAACTGTGAAGGCTTGCCCATTGGCCAACATGGGAGTTACATCTTTGAAG
>CAIOIJ010000123.1 GCA_903858325.1 uncultured Actinomycetes bacterium | reverse complement strand
GAAAAAGGCGCTCGCTGAGAAAATAATTGACACGGTTCAATAATTTAGAGGAGTATCGCCCGCATGAGCGCAAACCTACGAGATGTGGCCAAGAAGGCAGGCGTCTCTGTCGGCACCGTTTCTAATGTGCTCAATCGTCCTGACGTTGTATCGCCTAAAACTCTTGAACGAGTTCAAAAAACTATTGAAGAGCTTGGCTTTGTTCCCAATGGCTTTGCTCGTCAACTGCGATCTGGATATAGCCGAACAATTGGATTAGTTGTTACCGATGTTGCTAACCCATTCTTTACTGAAGTTGCACGCGGTGTTGAAGATGCAGCAAGTAAACGTGATTACGCAGTCTTTCTCTGTAACTCAGATGAAAGCTTGGAGAAAGAAAATAAGTATTTATCTGTTTTGATTCAACAGCAGGTACGTGGCGTACTCATCACTCCCGCAGATTCCAAAAGTCATCAATATGAAGTCTTGCGTGAGCGCGGTATTTCAGTTGCCCTCCTAGATACAGAGACCAAGAACTCTTCGCAATGTTCGGTATCAGTAGATGATGTGCGTGGTGGCGAAATTGCCGTTGAACATTTATCTTTACTTGGTCATAAAGATATTGCTTGGGTAAGCGGCCCCGAAACAATTCCGCAAATCGCTGATCGAACTGCTGGCGTAATGAAAGCAGCAAAAATTGCAAATGTATCGGTTACCACTATTCGAGCAACGCTTATGAATAGCGCGCAAGGTGAAGTCGCTGCAAAGAAAATTCTTGAACTAAAGAAGATGCCATCGGCAATATTTTGCGCAAACGATCTTTTAGCTTTCGGTGTTATGCGTGGCTTACTCGATGCGGGCGTGAAAATCCCAGAACAAGTATCGCTTTTAGGTTATGACGATATTGCATTTGGTAATTCGGCAGCAGTTCCGCTTTCATCAATCTCGCAACCTGCATATCAATTAGGTGTAACTGCAGCCGAACTATTGATTTCAGAATGCGAAGATAATGAAGACCATGCACATCAACAGATAAAGTTTCAGCCGCAATTAGTTATGCGCGCATCAACTGCAACTAAGAAATAGTTAGTCTCTGCGCAACAAATTGACGTGTTTTGGCTTCAATTCATCGAGTGTATGAACCCCAATTAGTTTCATATTTCGAATCATTTGAATGCGCATAATTTCTAGTGCGCGTTCAACACCAGCTTGTCCGCCGGCCATAAGACCGTATAAATATGCACGACCTATATATGCAAATTGAGCACCATGGGCCACTGCAGCTAAAACATCAGCGCCATGCATGATTCCTGTATCAATATGTAGCTCATAATCTTTCTTGAACTCTTTCTTGATATCGGCAAGTAAATGCAATGGAACTTGCGCACGATCCATCTGACGGCCACCGTGATTAGAGAGCAAGACTGCATCTGCACCAAGTTTTGCAGCTTTCTTTGCATCTTCTAAATTCTGCACACCTTTGATAATCAACTTGCCATCCCATTGTTCACGGATCCACTTTAAATCTTCGAAAGTCATAGTTGGGTCAAACATAAAGTCAAGAAGTTCGGCAACTGTTCCGTTCCAACTTGAAAGCGATGCAAAGTTGATTCCTGGAGTTGTAAGGAAGTTCATCCACCAATTAGGACGGGGCAATGCGTTGATAAGGGTTTTCATTGTTAGTGATGGTGGAACAGTCAGACCGTTATATGAATCGCGCAAACGGTGTCCCGCAACAGGAACATCGACAGTGAGCATCAAAGTTCCGACGCCGGCCTTCTTTGCGCGATCAACGAGAGCCATACTCGCTTCACGATCTTTCCACATGTATAACTGAAACCAATTACTTCCATTTGGCGCAGCAGCAACTACATCCTCAATTGTTGTAGTGCCCAATGTTGAGAGCGTGTAAGGAATTCCAAATTTCTCTCCTGCGCGAGCTACGGCGCGTTCCCCCTCTGTCTGCATCATGCGAGTGAAACCCGTTGGCGCTAAACCGAAAGGCATTTCAAATTTCTGTCCTAAAGTTTCGCGAGAGATATCTACTTTAGAAACATCGCGTAAAATATTTGGGACAAATTCAATATTTGTAAATGCCTGACGCGCGCGATCTAAACTTAATTCACTTTCGGCAGATCCATCGGTGTAATCAAATGGCCCAGTTGGTGTGCGCTTCTTTGCAATTGTTCGCAGATCCCAAATTGTGTATGCCTTAGCAAGGCGCGCTTTCTTGCGATGAATAGTCGGCAGCTTGAACTTGAGCAATGGGGCAAGTTCGGAGACCTTGGGGAATTGACGCTTCACATTTTTGGCAGATTTCATATAGGAATCCTAAGCGTCTTGGGAATAAAGGCGAGCCCCCCTCGGTTCCTCTTATAGGAAACCTGAGTCGCGGTGACTCAACTTTGTGGGTATTATCGACTCAGGTACCAAGGCACCTCGACCTCAGATTGGGCTCGAGAGAAGAAAAAGGAGCACTACATAATGGCTAGAGCAGTCGGAATCGACTTAGGAACAACGAACAGTTGCGTATCAGTTCTTGAAGGTGGCGAGCCTACAGTTATCGCCAATGCCGAGGGCGCTCGCACTACCCCATCGATCGTTGCCTTCGCTAAAAATGGCGAAGTCTTGGTTGGTGAAGTCGCAAAGCGTCAATCAGTAACAAATGTTGAGCGCACGATTCGTTCGGTCAAGCGCCACATGGGTACTAATTGGACTATCGACATCGATGGCAAGAAGTACACATCACAAGAAATTTCAGCGCGTGTGTTGCAAAAACTCAAGCGCGACGCCGAGGCATATCTTGGCGAGACAGTAACGGATGCAGTTATTACTGTGCCTGCTTACTTCAATGATGCACAACGTCAAGCAACTAAAGAAGCTGGCGAAATTGCTGGTCTCAATGTCTTGCGTATTATCAACGAGCCAACAGCTGCTGCGCTCGCATACGGTCTTGATAAGGCCGATCAAGAGCAGACAATTCTTGTATTCGACTTAGGCGGTGGAACATTTGACGTTTCACTTCTTGAAATCGGCGATGGAGTTGTAGAAGTAAAGGCAACTAATGGAGATAACAATCTTGGTGGAGATGACTGGGATCAAGCCCTTGTCGATTACTTAGTTCAAACATTCGGATCAAAGAATGGAATTGATCTAACAAAAGACAAGATGGCGATGCAACGAATTCGTGAAGCTGCTGAAAAGGCAAAGATCGAGCTTTCATCTTCACAATCTGCATCAATCAATTTGCCATACATCACAGTCGATTCTGAAAAGAATCCATTGTTTATGGATGAGACAATTACACGTGCGCAGTTCCAGACAATGACTGCTCCTCTACTTGATCGTTGCAAGAAGCCTTTCCAAGCAGTTCTCAAAGATGCTGGAATTCCAATTGCAAATATCCAAAGTGTTGTACTTGTTGGCGGATCAACTCGTATGCCTGCAGTTGTAGATCTAGTTCGCGAACTCACTGGTGGAAAAGAACCTAACAAGGGCGTAAATCCTGATGAAGTTGTTGCAGTTGGTGCATCACTTCAAGCAGGTGTTCTCAAGGGTGAAGTAAAAGATGTATTGCTACTCGATGTCACACCACTCTCACTTGGTATTGAAACCAAGGGCGGCGTTATGACTAAGTTGATCGAGCGCAACACAACTATTCCTACAAAGCGCAGCGAAATCTTTACAACTGCCGATGACAATCAACCAGCTGTACAGATTCAGGCTTACCAAGGTGAGCGTGAAATGGCGGCCTATAACAAGAAATTGGGCATGTTCGAACTCACTGGACTTCCACCAGCACCACGCGGAATTCCACAAATCGAAGTTACTTTCGATATCGATGCAAACGGAATCGTTCACGTTTCTGCAAAAGATCTTGGTACTGGAAAAGAACAGAGCATGACAATTACTGGCGGCTCTGCACTTTCAAAGGATGAGATCAATCGCATGATGGAAGATGCCGAAGCACATGCTGAAGAAGATCGTCAGCGTAAAGAAGAGGCAGAGATTCGCAATGCAGGAGATTCACTTGTATATCAGACTGAAAAGTTCATTGCTGATAATGCAGAGAAACTCAGCGAAGGCGAAGCTGCAACTAAGAAAGCAGAAACTGAAGAAGCACTTGTTGAACTCAAGAGTGCACTTGGTGGAGCTAACTTCGAGATGATCAAGTCTGCAACAGAAAAAGTTGCAACTGTAAGTCAAGCACTTGGCGCAGCGCTATACGCATCAGCTGGAGCAGCACCTGAACAAGGTGCACCAACAGAAGATGGCGT
>CAIOIJ010000122.1 GCA_903858325.1 uncultured Actinomycetes bacterium | reverse complement strand
TGCAGATATTATGAAGCGACGTTGGTGCGGATGTCTGAACTCAAATCTTCATATGTCGCGATCCATGAATAACCACATTCGCAGCACATTGTCATTGGGCCAAACTCTTCGTTAGAGATGATTTCCAAGTCGACTGAACGACAGACGAAACACGTTGGAAAATCAAGCATTTGCGGCATGAGAACTTCCCTTCGTTTTATTTGGAACTCGAATGGGGAAGCAGTAATAGTTTCGACCTCAAAACTCAAGAAGAAGGCTCTGTGAAAGTGTATGTGTGGTGAATGTCAGATTAACTTTAGTCTGACATTCATATTCGGAAATTTTCATTGTACTTCTTTAGTTTGCTTACCCGTCGTCTAATCCTGACCATTGCGTAACCAATTGACCAGAGTATCCGGGTATGAAAAACCTATATGAAACATCCATCTTCAAACGCGCAACAATCATCTCAATCATCGGAACGCTATTGGTGGTCTCATCAATCGTTTCCCACACAGAAGCAAGTGCAACTGCTTACAAGTACAGCATTGCTTTGATCGGCGATATGCCATATGACGCTAAAGGCGTTACACAGACACCCAATGTCATCAACTCAATCAACGCCTCAACTAAGGTGAATTTCACTCTTTTCGGCGGAGACACAATGAGTGGCAAGGGAGATAAGTGCACAGATGAGGCTTATCCAGCTCTGAAAACTAACTTCTTCGACCGATTCACTAAGCCGGTTTTCTATTCTGTTGGCGATAATGAATGGGTTGATTGCGATCGCGCTGTAAAGGGCGGCTATGACGTAAATACACGTCTTGCCCTCGTTCGCTCAAACTTTTTCCAGAACAATGGTTCCTATATCAATCTAGGGGGCACAGTTTCGGGCCTTGGAACAACACATGATTCTAAGTATCCAGAACTTCAAATGTTTACCTGGAAGGGAATCACGTACATCATTCCTCACGTACCAGGGTCAGCAAATAACTGCGCTGTCGCAACTCCTACATTCAAGACATATAACGACAAAGCAACAGATGGCGATGACGTTGAATGTAAGGCTCGCGATGCAGCAAATGTTGCCTGGATCAACAAGGGCTTCGAAAAGGCTGTTACTGATCGCTCCGTCGGCGTGATTGTCTTGTTGCAAGCAAATATGGACTGGGAAGGTTACTTACGTGATCTTGCTGCTCCTAATAACGAAAACACAGCAGCGTATGCAAATGTAAAGCAAGCGCTTCTCACAAATACAATCAAGTTTGGAAAGCCAGTCTTATTGCAAAATGGTGATGAACACTGGTACCAAGTTGATATGCCAATGAATGAAACAGCCGGAAAGCTTGTTGAAAAAGACAAGGGTTCCATGGTTGAAAACTTCACTCGCGTTCAAACATTCGGTTCTGGCTTCAACCACTGGGTTGAACTCATCATCGATCCACGTAGTGAAAACTTATGGACATTCAAAGTTCATATCATCAAAGAGAATCTGGATGTTCACAAACCACTAGCTTAATTCCTGGGGCAAATAGATAAACCCTGGTCAGTTTCACAACTGGTCAGGGTTTATTTATTTAATCTTATGTAAATATTTATTATCCAAGTTTGCGAGAATTGAACAAGATATCTAGAAAACTTCTCTCACGGCGCAACTCAATTTCAATTGCCTCCATTGCTCTACGCGAGCGGCTAAATAAAGCGCGTTCCTCCGTCTCCAATTGCGAATCGGCGCTACGGCTATCGCGAGGAGGGTTGAATATAAATGGTGAATGAAACGGATCCATGGGGAAATAATGGGAGAGGCATCCCAACTGGGCATGAGGTGTAAGTGAATGTGCGGTGAGATGCTGGTGAAGGTTGAGAACGCGCCGTAGGGCCCATAGTGTTCCCCGAACACCTGTTCGAATTCTGTGCTACTCTCCGCTTCCCCCTAAATAAAAACCCTCAGGAAGCCCCTATCCCTGAGGCTGATTTGTCAGCCCCGCAGAGTAACTTCTCCACTCCGTCCGAAGCTCTATTGCCTCAAGAAAGGCCACGGTGAGTACAGAAAACAAACCTGATGAGAAAGAACTCTGGAAGAAGATTCCAGGAAGCGTTGGTACAGAGCGCGCAGAAACATTTATCGAACTTAGCCATTTGGCATATGACCGTGGGGATCACAAGGCAGCACTTGCCCTGTGTCAGAGCGCTCGCGAAATCTATGAGGGTCAATCAACATTTGTTGGTACATCGCGAATGCTGCACGTCTTCGAAGGAATTACATGGTCACTTCGTAAATTAGATCGCGACGCCGAAGCTGCCCAAGTTGCACTCGATGCCGCCGAATTACTCAAAGACGAAGATGCTGCCGCTGCAATTGAAATGTTTCGCGATGCGGGCCGTTTCTATTACGCCGCAGAAGAATATGAAAAATCTTTAGAGTGCCACACAAAAGCGTTAGAAAATGTGGACCCAGATATTTCGGATCTAACAAATGGCATTGATTACTACAACGTGGGTTCTGCTTGTATACAACTCAAGCGATATCCAGAGGCGCTAGCTGCATTGCAGAGCGCTCGCGCATATTTCAAGAAAGAGAAAGAGCCAGAGCGCGTTTATTATTGCGATGAATACATCACCGTCTGTTTTATCGAACTCGGTAATAGCGTTGAAGCAATGCGCCATGCACAAAAGACTTTGGATTTTGCAATCACGTCACAGAGAAACGTTCTGGAAATCTGGGCAAGATATCGCTTAGGGTGCGCCAAGGTTCTTATCGGTGAAGCAGATGAGGCCGAAAGCGAACTACGCCAGGCACTTTCTATGAATGCAAATGCATGTCATACAGACTGGGATCTCGCTATCGATCTCGAAAAAGAGATCGCAAAGATTCTCGTCTCTAAAGGTCAAGTTGCCGAAGCCGACGAAATTTTGCGGCGCATTGCAAACCTCGAAGAAATCATGGAAGATGAGGAATGACCTTTCGCCGGCGCATATTCTTTACAATCACTCTTTTCCTCACCTTTTGGGTAGTCACACTTACTTTTAGCGCGCTACAAGAGTATGTGCCGATAGCAACGCATTTCGATTACGAATTAGCCGAATCTGACTTCCTGCCCGAACCACAGCAAACTTTCCTGCCTGTCACAGATGCAGTTACTTCAAAAAATATGTGGACATATGAATGCGAAATGAAGGTTGCGCGCCCAACGACAATGACAAATACCTGCGCCGATTTCGGGCTCGTCGTTCATTCAATCAAGTGGACTCAGTGGAACAAGGGCAGCGCAATTGGCACCGGAATCTATTCGGTCAATGATTGCAAACCAGATTGCGCCGATGGCAAGCGCCACGAAACGCCAGTCAACGTTGAGCTCGCTGATCTAACGAAAGACGATGGAAAGTATTTTCTTAATACATTTTCATTTACATCAAGCACAGGGGAGAACTTGCCTGAAACAAGTAGCCCTGATGGCTCTTGGGATATTTCCGAGTTCTATCGCATGGTTCCAGAAATGCACGATGACAAGTAGATGACTACGCCAAACTATTTGTAAATTTTGCCCAGCAATTGATAATGAAGATTATTCAGCCAATCGAGCTTTGACTAATGCGAGCAAAAGTTTGGAATCTATTTCCCAATCATTTGGCACGCCAATAGTTTTCTTCTTCACATCTAGATCCTCCATCTTGGGCGCAAATTTTGTGATGAGATCTGCGCTCCACGGCGAGATAAGAATGTGATTCTTTGCTGCCGATATTCCAAAAATGTACTTGGTGCCAAGTCGCAGCATTGGTTGGTTCCAGGCAATTACAAATTCAAGCTCTGGATATTTATCTTGAATTACTTTGAATATAGCTCGTGCGGTCTTTGCCTGCTTGGCATCTAGTGTCTTGTAGTACTGAGCCGGCGTGGCAAAGCGCTTTGTAGTTTTAGAACCCCTGGAATACATAACTAAAGCATTGGCATGAGCCTGCGAAAAACCATGATTTTCGCGAAGGAAAGCTATCTGAGCAGGGTATTTCTCATCAGCTAAATCCGACATCACCGAAAACCAATAGGACATTGGTTGGCCATATTTCTTTTCGATAGCAGGGAATTGAGATTCTCTGCGCGGATCTTTTTCAACCATGGTGAAATATTACTGGACTAATTTCCATTTGTGGAATAAGCGATGCATCCATCGGGGCAGATGAATTCCGCGATTGATCCACATTAAAAACATAGCAAGGCCAAGAGAAATGACTACCGAGTCGAGTGGCACAGTTATTCCTGACCAAAATGAGATGCTGATATCTGGTGGAATTTTTCCCGGCGCAGAATCTGCTACGAAAACAACACTCCAATCGGAGAGTGCATGGAAAAGAATTACAACGCCAACACTTCGAGTGAGAATCATGAGCGCACAAATAAATGTTCCATATGCAAAAGTTTGAGCTACATGCCAATAAGCGCTCCAGGGATCCCAATATTTGCCGACATAAAGATTGAGATGCATGAGCCCGAATAGTGCAGAAGATCCAAAGAATGCGATCTTGGTTCCATATTTCTTGAGTACTCCGAAAGTAAAGACTCTACTTACCATCTCTTCACCAAAGCCAATGGAGAGTAAGTAGAGGCATCCAGCAAAAGCTTCGTAACCCGTTTTGCCAATAATGTCGTCGCGATTGAGTTCTAGATAGACGAATACACCTGCAAAAAGTAGGGCGGTTACCGATTTCCAATTGATTACTGGAAGTTTGAAATAGTGCAGGGTTGGTAGTCGTAGAAAACGTGCCAAAATATAAAAAAAGATGCCGAGCGATATATAGCCTGCTGTTGCATTTGCATAGGCAATATTGCTTAGTAATGAACCCGGTACGTATCGCAGAATAAGAAGTGCGATGACGGAAAGAACGACCAAAGAAGCCCCGGCGCGGAAATTTCTCATAGAACCACGCTATGGCGTGGCACTGACAAGAGTGTGACTAAGTCGTTTTTCCGCGTTCCAATTGCAAAGGCCATTCAACGCTTACGCCTAATTCTTCAGCGGCATACAGCGGCCAACGTGGATTACGAATCATTTCACGGGCCATAAATACTGCATCGGCCTCGTTCGTTTCAATAATGTGTTGTGCCTGCGCTGGCGTAGTGATGAGCCCAACTGCACTAGTTGGAATCTGGGCTTCGTGTTTGATCGCATTAGCAAATGGCACTTGAAAACCAGGGCCTGCCTTGATCTTCTGCTCGTGCACATTGCCCGCAGATGAAGTATCGATTAGGTCTACGCCAAGTTCTTTGAGCTGCTTTGATAATTCAATCGAATCAATAATGTTCCAGCCACCATCTTCTACCCAATCACTTGCTGAAATACGAACAAAGAGTGGTGTGGTTTGCGGGATTGCGTTTCGAACTGCCTTTGTAGTTTCGAGCAAAAATTTGATTCGGTTCTCAAAACTTCCACCGTATTCGTCAGTGCGCTTGTTTGTAAGTGGAGAATAAAATTGGTGAAAGAGATAACCGTGCGCAGCGTGAATTTCAATAACGTCGAAACCAGCTTTGACTGCGCGATTGGCAGCGGCAACGAAACTTTCGACAAGCAAACCAATTTCTTCAACGGTCAGTGCGCGAGGAACTGGCATAGTGTTATATGCAATTGCCGACGCCGACACTGTTTGCCAAGCGCCTTCTTCTTGAGTTGCCATTGCGTGGTCGGCCCATGGAAGCGCTGTAGATCCTTTGCGACCTGCATGCGCTAATTGAATTCCCACCTTTACATTTTGCGTATGTGCAAATTCGATAATGGGCGTAAATGCATTGACCTTCGCATCTGTTTCAAGAGATACACAACCAATAGAAATACGACCTTCTGGCACAACCCCTGATGCTTCAACCATAATCAAACCCGGACGTCCCGTTGCAAATGCACCTAAATGTGCATGATGCCATTGACCAATCAAGCCATCGTGAGATGAGTACTGACACATGGGGGAGACCCATACGCGATTCTGGAAAGTAACGCCGCGCAGAGTGAGTGGATCAAAGAGGTTTGTCATGCCTAAATTTTAGTACCTATATTGAGTTTCTAATTACGCAAACTACTTCTTCTTATAACCACTTGGGCATTTAGGAGTAAGCGAAGTCACCTTTTTACTTACTTTGCCCTTTGTGCAAGTAATTGTTTTTGCAACTTTAGGCGCAATCACTTTTGCAGGGACATCTACAGTTTTCGCAGGCGCTTCAGGTGTCTTGGCAACTTCTACCGCTGCTTGTGACAATTTCACGCGAATCGTAGGCGATGAGAAAGTGAAGTTATCAGCCTGCAACTTTATGAAACCATTCTTTTCACTAACTAAAGTGGTGGCAACTTCCTTGCTATCGTTAGCGGAAATAACTGCGATTGTTGCTTGAATTGGCGCATTAGAAAATCCGTAGTAGCAACGCGCAGTTTGTGACCTAACGATGTATGTGTACCTGCCTCTAAAGAGTGATCCATCTACATTTGTGTGAACTCCAGCGACTTGATAGTTCAAAGATCCATCTACAAATGTTGGAGGCCCCTTGTCATAAATCGGTGCGTTAGTCACGACCAACCCTTGCAAGGCGCTCTTATCAGCGGAGCATGCGTTATTTCCAATATATGTTGAAGCACCGAAATTCCAAAAGATTGAATTAGTGAGTCGCATAATGTTTCGTCCATTATTACTTGCTGGCGGGGTATAAGCCTTGAGTTGTTTCTCAAAAGCAGTGAAGAGTCTGAACTTATTGAAATTTAGCGAATATAGACGAGTATTTGGTGCAGCGAGGAAATCTGCATAAGTAGTAGATGTACCAGCGCCATCATTCCAAGAACCGTTACCAGGAAGAGAGCCAGAATCAATCAGGCCTACCGTGAAAAATTCACGTAAGTATTTTTCTAATACTGGATCGCTTGCTACTTGGCTTTTGGGAACCGATGCTTCTACTTCGGGAACAAGCGTTACATCGCCTTCGAGGCGAATCCTATTACTTGCCGAATCTATAGGATCAACTGCAAAGTCCGCATTTTGCATACGACCAAAGATCCACCCAGTGAGGTTTTTATCAAGGCGAAGCGATAGTGCAATTCTTTCATCGCCTTTGAAGTTTGTAGAATTTGCACAAACTTTGCCTTCAAGAGTGAATTCCTTACAGGCCCCACTCTCTAGTGAAATTGGATAAACAGAACCCTTGAAATCGGAGAGCCAGATAGAGCACGCACCGGCTTGACGATTAGCAGGACAGCTTGCGATGTAGCGAAGCAATACGTGAACTCCATAAGTTTTAGCATTTCCATTTGCATCTAACTCAGAACTCTTCCAAACGGATAACCCACCACCACTTGGAATATTAGTTTTCACACCAGTGGTTCCAGTATTGAATGTGTATGGAGCTATTTTTTGAGAGACACTCTCTTGATAAAAGGTGAGTGGTTTCAAAGTGTTATCCGCACCACTTGTTTCAACACCTGCTACACACGAGCGGTCTGCATCGGTTTTGCATGGCGGCAGAATTAGATCGGCATAAAGATTGTCATAGTTAGAACAACTTGGATCATCCCAACCAGTGCACCAGAGTTGTTTCCATTTACTGACCTCGGTGGATCCCATGAAATCTTGACCATAAATGGACGACTGACTCCATAAACCAAAGTCATCGGCCGGAAAATTTGTGATTACTTGCGATTCAGCTGCATGCGCACTTTCCAGGGAAGTAAGAACTGGAAGCGTTGAAGCGGCAAAAATGGCGATAAAAATCGAAATTGCAGCAACTAATCGGCGCGGGCTTTTCACGCCCTAAAGATACTCGGTGATGCGGTAATTAGTTAGGGTTCCTAAAGCTCTATTTGTGGCATATCCCGAGTAGCCTGCCGATATGAATAGATCATCTCTTCCTTTTATCGCCATGGCAATCTGTGTTGTCGCAATAGTTCTCTATCGACGTTTACGTCCATTCGGTGCAACTTCCACCCCACGCGTCGATTTCATTGCACAAGCGGCGGCAAGTATTGAGGGCGAAAATTCAAATGAATCTGTCGAAACAAAAGGCAATATTGATTCCCAATCCAGCGACTCATTTGATGATGATGATTACAACTATGACGTTGTAGGGGAG
>CAIOIJ010000121.1 GCA_903858325.1 uncultured Actinomycetes bacterium | reverse complement strand
GTGAACGAGGCCATCTACTCCACCAAGGTCTACGAAAGCACCGAAGTTGACGATGGATGAAACTACGCCTGAACGTACTTGACCCTTTTGTAGCTGGTTCAAGAATGTTGTGCGTGATTCTGATTGTGTCTGCTCAAGGAATGCACGACGTGAAAGAACAACGTTATTACGATTTTTATCAAGTTCGATAATTCGAGCTTCAACCTGCTTGCCAATGTATGGCGTTAGATCGCGTACTCGACGCATTTCAACAAGTGATGCTGGCAAGAAGCCACGAAGACCGATATCAACAATGAGACCGCCCTTTACAACTTCAATAACAGTTCCGATAACAACTTCGTCGCGCTCTTTCTTTCCTTCGATATCTCCCCATGCGCGTTCGTACTGTGCGCGCTTCTTGGAAAGAATCAAGCGACCTTCTTTATCTTCCTTCTGCAAGACGAGAGCTTCAATTGTCTCGCCAACTTTTACAATTTCATTTGGATCTGCATCGTGGCGAATTGATAATTCGCGTGAAGGAATTACACCCTCTGTTTTGTATCCAATATCTACAAGTACTTCATCGCGACCAACTTGAACGACTGTTCCTGAGACGAGATCTCCATCATTGAAATTTCTAATTGTTCCTTCGATTGCGGCCATAAAGTCGGCGGCTGATCCAATGTCATTTACTGCAATTACTGGTGAGGTTGTCAAAATGCTCCGTAGGGATAGATGAGTAGTAGGGACCAAATCGGTTGATTTGGATGGAAGGCAAAGAGTACGGGTGGGTGATATCTAGGGTCAATTCCGTGCGGAAATCTGCCAACTTGCGCGTATCGACTATAGGATTCTTAGAATTATGAAGCGCTATCGAGAACTACTAGCCACTCGCTTCGTGAAGTCACTCATCGTGAGCGCATTTCCGGCGCGCGTTGCCTACGGAATGATTGGGCTTTCGATCTTCTTCAAGGTTGAACGTGAAACACATTCGGTTGCAATTGCAGGACTGGCTATCGGTCTCAACGGAATTACTGGTGCACTCACCGCTGGCGTACGCGGATCTATGTTAGATAAATGGGGTCAACGTTGGCCGCTGAGAATCTTTGTTCCATCTTATGCACTTCTAATTCTCGCTCTCAACATTATGCATTCACAAAACCTGATTTTGATTGTTGCATTTATTTTAGGAATGACTGCTCCCCCTATAAATATTTCAGTGAGACCCCTGTGGGTGGATATCGTTCCTCGATCTTCGCTGCGTACTGCATATGCAGTCGATACGGTGAGTATGAATACTGCGGCAGTTTTGGGACCAATATTTGCAACGACGCTTTCGCTCTCCTCGCATCCAGAATATGCACTCATACTTGCATCGCTGTGCATGGCACTCGGTGGTGGAGCGCTAGCAATTCACCCCGTTTCAAATGCGTGGATTCCCGAAAAGAAAGATAAAGGTCAAGGCAATCTCATAAAAAATAGAGCTATTCAGTTACTGATGCTCGAGGGAATCTTTATAGGTATCGGTTGGGGTGGATTCAATGTCGCCATTCCCGCTTTCGCAACGCTTGAAGGAGTTCCGTGGCGAACTGGGTGGATCCTCGCATCATTAGGAGTTGCAACGGTTATTGGCGGAATATTTGGTGGTTTAGTTTCCAATAAAGTTTCTTCACTTATTTCATGGCGTCGCATCTATTACATTTGGGCCGCACTCACTCTCCCACTTGCATTTACATACCCGGGTTGGTCGCTTGCAATTCTGGGAGCCGGAATTGGTCTTGTATCAGGCGCGGGTCAAGTATTTTATTTTGAAGTTCTTGAAGCTGTTCGCCCTAAAGGTTCGCAAGCATCATCTCTTGGTTGGATTTGGACAGTTGAAGGAACATTTATAGCATTAGGTTCGGCGCTCGGTGGTTGGATTTGTGAGCAATACTCACCTCGATATGCACTTGGTCTAACAACCCTTATGACATTTGTTGGAATGTCAGTGATCTTTATTGGCTGGAAGCGCTTTCAACCTGCAAATAAAATTCCGACAGTTGAAGAAGATCTCAATGCGCAGCTTGATTCCACGTCTGACCAATTCCGGCACTGACATCAAGTGGTGCGCGAAGTGGGTAAGCACTCCCCATTTCGCGACGTACTAAGTTAGATAGAACTTCTTCCTCACCTGCTACAACTTCTAAAATTAGTTCATCGTGAATTTGAAGTAATAGTCGCGATTTCAAATTCTCTTTCTCAATTGCACTTTGAACTTTGAGCATCGCCATTTTGATGATGTCAGCAGCAGAACCCTGAATTGGAGCATTCAAAGCCATGCGTTCTGCAACTTCGCGACGTTGGCGATTATCGTGCATCAAATCAGGCAGATATCGACGACGACCCATGACCGTTTCCGTGTAACCAACTTTTCTGGCCTGATCGACAACAGTGGTTAGATAATCGCGAATCCCGCCAAAGCGTTGGAAATATTTATCCATCAACTCCTGCGCCGCCGGTGGCGTTATATCTAATTGTGCTGATAGCCCATAAGAAGAAAGCCCATAAGCAAGTCCGTATGACATCGCCTTTATCTGTCGGCGCATTTCAGGGTCAACATCTGCAGGCTTTACGCCGAAAATTTCGGCCGCGATTGTTGCGTGTAAATCTTCTCCCGATTCAAATGCAGCAAGTAAGTGCTCATCATTTGAAAGGTGAGCCATGATTCGCATTTCAATCTGGGAATAATCAGCGGTGAGGAGTGCGCTATATCCCTTACCTGCAATAAAGCATTCACGAATAGTGCGCCCCTCTTCGCTTCGCACCGGAATATTTTGAAGATTTGGTCCCGTAGATGACAGGCGTCCAGTAGCTGCAACAGTCTGCTGAAAATGTGTGTGTATACGGCCATCGCTCGCGATTTCAGCTATAAGACCTTCAACTGTTGTGCCCAATTTCTTTGTTTCGCGAATTCGAAGTAACGATTGGAGAAGTGGGTGTCCGCTCTTCTCGAATAGCCAATCCAGTGCTTCTGCATCCGTTGTATAGCCAGTCTTTATTTTCTTAGTCTTTGGCAATTTCAACTCATCGAAGAGCACAACCTGTAATTGTTTTGGAGAAGCTACGTTGAACTCATGACCCGCCGCTTCATGCGCGGCCTTAGTCTCTTTGGATACTTCTGCCTCAAAAAAGGTTGCGAGTTTTTCCAGTGCTGGGCGATCTACTGCAACTCCTACCGACTCCATCTTCGAAAGTAGTTGAGAAATCGGTAATTCCATTGTCATAAAAAGGGCAGTCAACCCACGCTCTTCTAACTCTCTCGTCAACGCGCTACGTAATACGAAGAGGGATCGTGCTGACGTAAGAAGTTCTTGTTCTGAATCCGAAAAATTAATCTGAGAACCATCACCCCATCGCTCTAGCAAATCTTTGAGTTCAGGTGTGCGCACACCAGGATTTACCAAATACGCAGCAATTGAAGTATCAAAAACTAGCCCTTGCATCTCATCGATACGCGCTAAAGCTTTAGCATCATGCGCGATCTTGTGCACTTGAGGATCGCGTAGCCACGTACCAAATGTCGATGAGTGAACCAGAAATACTTCAGCAGATGAAAGGGCTACTGCATATCGATGGACTTTATTTTCATCTATATGAAAAGTAAGAGCAAGATCACCACGGTGTTCTTTGATTTTTGTATCAGCTTGCGCGGGAGTGAGAACACTTCCTTCTATCTGCGTCGCAAAAAGTTGGAGTTCTGGCTCTTCCTTGCTTTTCACATTCTTTGAATTTAGAATCGGCTTTATACGGTCCTTGAGTGTTTTGAATTCAAGTAAATCAAAGAGCGGATTGGTCTTAGTCTCTTCTGCACCACTCCAAGCGAGTGAATCAATATCCAGATTCAAGGGAACATCGGCAACTAGTTGAGTTAGTTCACTATTGCGGATGACATCATTGATCGCATCTCGTAGAGATTGACCCACTTTGCCCGCTAATTTATCTACATTAGAAAGTAATTCTTTGAGAGACCCATATTCCACAATCCACTTTGCTGCAGTCTTCTCACCAACTCCTGGAACAGATGGCAAATTATCACTTGGGTCTCCGCGTAGTGCAGCAAAATCTGGATACTGCGCTGGCGTCATTCCATATTTTTCAAATACAGCTTCTGGTGTCATTCTGACGAGATCACTTACTCCACGCTTTGGATAGAGAACAGTTGTCGAATCGTTGACTAATTGAAAACTATCGCGGTCGCCCGTACAGATAAATACTTTCGCGCCTTCACTTTGCGCCCTCTTTGCAATCGTTGCCAAAATGTCGTCTGCCTCAAAGCCCTCAACTTCAAATTGTGTAATTCCAAATGCTGTTACTAAATCGTGAAGGTAAGACATCTGTGAGCGGAACTCATCCGGCGTCTTACTTCTATTCGCCTTATATTTAGGAAATATTTCAGATCTAAAAGTCTTACGGCTCACATCGAAAGCCACCGCAACATGTGTTGGTTTTTCGGTTGAAAGTAGTGAGAGCAACATGGTGGCAAAACCATAAATAGCATTTGTATGCTGGCCGCGTGCTGTCATGAAGTTCTCAGCGGGAAGAGCGTGGAATGCCCGATACGCCATGGAGTGCCCATCGATAAGT
>CAIOIJ010000120.1 GCA_903858325.1 uncultured Actinomycetes bacterium | reverse complement strand
CTACAATCTTTGAGCGCCTATGGAGCGCCTCAAGTGCCTGCACAAGCTGCGATGAATACAAATGAGAATCCATTCCCACCATCACCTCAGTTGCAAGAAGCTATTTCGAAAAAACTCGCACAAGTAAGCGCAACTCTCAATAGATACCCAGATCGAGATGCAATTGCATTGCGCAAATCTTTATCTCTTTTTATCAATGAGTTGTCGCAAACTTCTTTTGACGAAAAGTCGATTTGGGCCGCAAATGGCAGTAATGAAATTCTTCAATCGCTATTTTTAGCTTTTGCTGGTGGTAGCGCCCTTGGCTTCACACCTTCTTATTCAATGCACCCATTGATTGCGAAAGTAACTTCTGTGCGCTGGATAGATGGTGCCCGCAATGAGGATTTCACTTTCAATATTGATAAGGCAATCGCTCACGTTGAAGAATTCAAGCCAAGGCTTACCTTTATCACAACGCCTAATAACCCAACTGGTGATGCCATTTCTATTGGCGATATTGATCGATTGGCACATGTCGTTGCATCAATAGGGGGCTTATTGATTGTCGATGAAGCATATGCAGAGTTTTCACAAGAGATCTCTGCAGTGACTCTCATCGACACTCATCCGCATGTTGTCGTGATTCGCACCATGAGTAAAGCCTTTGCATTTGCAGGTGCGCGAGTTGGCTATTTGATTGCCAATCCCAAGGTTGTTGAAGCAATGACTCTTGTTCGCTTGCCGTATCACCTCAGTGCGCTGACGCAAGGTGCAGCTGTGGTGGCACTTGAGTTTCGAAAGGAACTATTAGCGACGGTCTCTACATTAGTGAGGGAACGCGAAAGAGTTGTCGACGCACTCCATGCGATGGGGTTGTCGACGATTGCCAGCAGCGCAAACTTCGTACTCTTTTCAGGTTTCGGGCAAAGTGCGCCACAATTATGGCAAGCGATGCTCGATAGAGGCATTCTGATTCGCGATGTGGGATTATCGGGTTATCTCAGAGTAACAATCGGCAATGAGGCCGAAAATAATGCGTTTATTGAAAAACTACAGGAGATACATAATGAGACAAGCCAGAGTTGAACGTAAAACAAAAGAGTCCCATGTACTTGTAGAGCTCAACCTCGATGGCGATGGAAGCATCTCTGTCGATACGGGAGTTCCCTTTTTCGATCACATGATGTCTCAATTAGGTAAGCACTCTGGTTTCAATCTCACTATCAAGACGACAGGTGATATCGATGTTGATTCACACCATAGTGTTGAAGATACTTCCTTAGCATTTGGCCAAGCTCTGCGTGAAGCTTTGGGGGATAAGGCAGGAATTCGTCGCTTCGGAGATTCGATGGTTCCACTCGATGAAGTTCTAGTTCAAGCTGCGGTAGATCTCTCTGGTCGTCCATACCTTGTACACCGACAACCTGAAATCGTTGAACTCATCGGAACTTTTGATACAACGCTAGGTAAACATATTTGGGAATCTATTGTCGCTGAAGCACATATCGCACTTCATATTCGTGTGTTAGAAGGACGAAATGCGCATCACGTCTTTGAAGCACAATTCAAAGCAGTTGCGCGCGCATTGCGAGATGCCGTCTCACTCGACGGCCGTGTAGCAGGAATTCCTTCAACTAAAGGTTCTCTTTGATAGCAATTCTTGATTATGGTTCAGGAAACCTTCGTTCGGCGCAGCGTGCATTTGCCACTGCAAGTGATGAAGTCTTTCTCACCTCTGATTTTGATACAGCTGTAAAGGCAGATGGTTTAGTCGTACCTGGAGTCGGCGCTTTTGCAGCATGTATGCAAGGTTTGAATGCAATACGTGGTGGCGAAATCATTCGCAAACGTCTGGAGCTAGAGCGACCAACTTTGGGTATTTGTATAGGTATGCAAATTCTATTTTCGCAAGGTTTAGAACACGCGCAAAGTGGTGCACACCAAGGCGTAGGTATTTGGCAAGGGGAAGTCTCCAAAATTGATGCGCCTATATTGCCCCACATGGGTTGGAATACAGTTGAGAGTGCACCTGATTCCACGCTCTTCAAAGGTATCGAGAATGAATCTTTCTATTTTGTGCATTCGTATGCTGTGAAAGATGCGCCAACTCCCAATGCAACATGGACAACTTATGGAGAGAAATTTCTCTCGGCAATAGAAGATAAATATGTCAGCGCAACCCAGTTTCATCCTGAAAAATCAGGGCGAGCAGGCTTGGCGCTTATAAAGAATTGGGTGAAATCACTATGAGCTACTTAGAACTTCTTCCTGCAGTTGATGTCAAAGATGGTCGCGCAGTTCGATTAGTGCAAGGTGAATTAGCGCGCGAAAGTATTTATGGCTCACCTCTTGACGTTGCTTTAGAGTTTCAGGCAGCAGGAGCTGAATGGTTACACCTAGTAGATCTCGATGCTGCATTTGGGCGAGGCGAAAATAGTGAACTTCTTGCATCCGTAGTTGGTGCACTAGATATCAAAGTGGAACTCTCTGGTGGCATTAGAGATGATGAATCACTACGTCGCGCACTCGCAACAGGGTGTACGCGCGTGAATTTAGGAACGGCAGCATTAGAAAATCCAGAGTGGACTGCAAGCGTTATTGCGCAATATGCAGATCGCATTGCAGTTGGTTTAGATGTTCGCGGACATACTTTGGCTGCGCGCGGTTGGACTAAAGAAGGTGGCGATCTTTTTGAAACTTTAGAGCGTTTAGATCGCAATGGATGTGCACGCTACGTAGTTACAGATGTGGCAAGAGATGGAACTTTGACTGGGCCAAATTTCGAATTGCTCAAAGAAGTATGTGCAGCAACTTCACGACCTGTTGTTGCAAGTGGCGGGATCTCATCGCTTGCAGATATAGAAGGATTAGCAAAGCTTCGCGCAATTGGTGTTGAAGGCGCAATTGTCGGCAAAGCTCTCTATGCAGGGGCATTTACTTTAGAAGAAGCGCTCAAGGCATCGGGAAAATGACGCTTTCAATTCGAATTATTCCGTGTCTAGATGTTACGCAAGGTCGTGTTGTAAAAGGCGTCAATTTTACAAATCTTGTTGATGCAGGAGATCCAGTCGAGATGGCTTCGCTTTATGATCTCGAAGGCGCTGACGAACTTACTTTCTTAGATATTTCTGCAAGTAGTGGAAATCGTGAAACAACTCTCGACGTTGTGCGCAGGACTGCAGAACAAGTTTTTATCCCACTTACGGTGGGTGGCGGTATTAGAAGTGTCGAAGATGTAGATCGCTTATTGCGCGCAGGCGCCGATAAAGTTTCCATCAATACTGCAGCGATTGCTCGACCAGAACTCATTGCAGAGATTGCAGATCGATTTGGCTCACAAGTACTTGTGCTATCCGTTGATGCACGACGCGCGCGCACTGAATCTGGATTTGAAGTTACGACACATGGTGGACGACAAGGCACCGATTTAGATGCGCTTCGTTGGGTAGAAAAAGCTTGCGCACTCGGTGTCGGTGAAATTTTGTTGAACTCTATGGATGCCGATGGAACTAGAGCGGGTTATGACATTGGAATGATCACCGCAGTGCGTGCAATTTCGAAAGTACCCCTCATTGCTAGTGGGGGAGCAGGCGCTCTTGAAGATTTTGCTCATGCACTCGATGTCGGTGCCGACGCGCTCCTTGCCGCAAGTGTTTTCCACTTTGGGATGCACAGAATCAGCGATGTAAAGCGTTATTTAGCTGGCCAGGGTTATTCCGTTCGCATGAGCGCAACCAAGTAAGGCAGAATCTGACTATGGCGCAGATGGAAATCTCCTCAGAGGTTCGTGCATTACTCAAAGATGCAGATTCACTAATTCCCACAATTGCGCAAGATTCAATAACAAAAGAAGTCTTGATGTTGGCATATATGAATCAAGAATCACTCGCAGCAACCATCAATACGGGACGTGCAACATATTGGTCACGTAGCCGAAATGAACTATGGATCAAAGGCGCCACATCTGGTCATACGCAAGAAGTTCTTTCCATCTCCCTAGATTGCGATGGAGATGCCTTACTTTTGACAGTCATTCAAGTGGGCGCTGCATGCCATACCGGAGATACCACTTGCTTCCATCAAAGTATTGAAATGAATACAAAATAATGAATCGCGAAGAGTTTAGAGAATTTGCGCGCACCAACAATGTAATACCTGTTTACAGAAAGTTATTAGCTGATGGTGAAACACCTTTAGGAATCTATAGAAAACTTGCGAAGAATTTGCCAAATACTTTTTTGCTCGAATCTGCCGAACATGGTGGTGCGTGGTCACGATATTCATTTATTGGAGTACGTAGCCAGGCAACACTGACGGAACGAGATGGGAAAGCATTCTGGGAGGGCAATCCTCCAGCAGGTGCACCTGCGGGCATGGCGCCACTTGAAGCGCTACGTCTTTGTGCACAACATTTGAAATCACCAGTGATTGCAGGTTTACCGACCCTCACAGGTGGACTTGTTGGCTATATGGGTTATGACAGCGTACGAGGATTAGAGAAGTTGCCAACAATTGCAACGAAAGATTTACCACTTCCTGAATTGAACTTTATGCTCACAAGTGATTTAGCAGTTATGGATCATGCTGATGGAACTCTTATTTTGATTGCAAATGCAATCAACTGGGATGGAAGTACTGAAAGAGTTGACGAGGCATACGACGGCGCCATTGAGCGACTTGACCGTATGCAAGAAGAACTAGCGCAATCAATTCCCGCGGCTATCTCACAAATCAATTCGTACGAACTTCCCGAAGTTGAAACAACTATGACCAGTGCGCAATACAAAGAGAAAATTCTCAAAGCCAAAGAAGAAATTATTGCGGGTGAGGCTTTCCAAATTGTTCTTTCGCAACGCTTTGCAACGCCGTGTACTGCCGATGCGATTGATGTCTACAGAGCGCTGCGTCTACATAATCCAAGTCCGTATATGTACCTTTTTAGATTCAATGGCGGAATCAACATCGTTGGTTCAAGTCCTGAAGCTTTAGTAAAAGTTACAAATCGTGGTGATCACAAGGAAGTAATGGTTCATCCGATTGCAGGAACTCGCAAGCGTTCGGATATTCCTGAAGAAGATCATCGACTTGGCGAAGAATTATTAGCTGATCCCAAAGAGCGAGCAGAGCATTTGATGTTGGTAGACCTAGGACGTAACGACCTTGGAAGAATTTGTGAACCAGGCACTGTCGAAGTCGTCGACTTTATGCATATCGAGCGCTACTCACATGTGATGCATATTGTTTCAACAGTCACCGGAAAACTCGCTAAAGAATCAACTCCGGTAGATGCGCTATTTGCAGTCTTCCCTGCTGGAACTTTGTCGGGAGCGCCAAAACCACGTGCCATGGAGATTATTGAAGAATTAGAACCAACTCGTCGTGGAATATATGGCGGCGCCATTGGTTATATCGATTTTACGGGAAATATTGATGCATGTATCGCAATTCGAACAGCGCTCATCTACGAAGGCAAGGCGTATGTGCAAGCGGGAGCAGGCATAGTTGCAGATTCAGATCCAGAATCTGAAAATCAGGAGTGTATAAATAAAGCTGCAGCAGTACTCGGTGCGATAAGCGCTGCACACACCATGAAATCTATTTCATGAATAGCATCGCCTCTCTCGCACTTTCTTCAATTGTGATTGTTGCAATCGTGCTTCTCGTTGGAAAACGCTTCAAGATTTCGTCTCGGTATGAAAGAAAAGAGCGAGTACTTACACCTTGGAATTCTTTGGATAAAGGGATAGATCCAACGGATGCAGAAGGTGATAAATGAGCGTTCTCGATTCGATTATTGAAGGTGTACGCGAAGACTTATCGATGCGCCGATTACCGCTTGCTCAGATCCGTGAAGAATTGGAGCGCGCACCCGCGGTTCGAAAAGTTGCGCCAGCTTTTGAGGGACCAGAGATTGCAATCATTGCGGAAGTAAAACGTTCATCACCAAGCAAAGGCGCACTTGCATCGATTGAAGATCCGGCAGCACTTGCCAGCCGTTACGAAGAAGCGGGAGCAAATGCGATCAGCGTGCTTACTGAAAGGCGTCGCTTCGGCGGCTCTTTAGCTGACCTTGATGCGGTTCGTGCACGCGTTGATCTTCCAGTACTAAGAAAAGATTTTATGGTCGATGAGTACCAATTCTTGGAGGCACGTGCACATGGCGCCGATTTAGTTCTGCTCATTGTTGCAGCCTTGAGTAAGAACCAACTCGATGATTATTATCAATTAGCTAAAGAACTGGGAATGTCTTCACTTATTGAAGTTCATACACATGATGAATTAGAGCGAGCATTGGAAATATCTCCTGAAATAATTGGCGTCAACTCCCGTAATCTCAAAACACTCGAAGTTGATCCATCTGCATTTGCGCAATTGATACCTCGAATTCCTCAATCAATGGTTCGAGTAGCCGAATCAGGGATCTCAAAGCGCGGCGATGTGGAATTTGCAGAAGAAAATGGTGCCACCGCAATCTTGGTAGGAGAGGCGCTCGTGCGTTCTGCTGATCCAATTCTCGCGATGCGCGAATTACGTGGTACTCGGTAGACTTTCCAAATGAGCACACCCGAGTCCACGATTCTTGGACACTTTGGCCCGTATGGCGGTCGCTTCGTTCCTGAAGCGCTCATAGGCGCACTTGAAGAGTTAGAAGCAGCGCATATTAGTTCGCAGAAAGATCCAGTCTTTCAAGCCCAACTCGCACATTTGCATCTGACATATACAGGACGCCCAAGCATTCTTACTGAGGCAAAGCGATTTGCAGAGCATGCTGGTGGCGCTCGAATTCTTTTGAAACGCGAAGATCTCAATCACACAGGTAGCCACAAGATAAATAACGTTCTTGGACAAGCCTTACTTACAAAGCGAATGGGAAAGAAAAGAATTATTGCCGAAACCGGTGCTGGTCAACATGGAGTTGCATCAGCGACTGCAGCAGCGCTCATGGGCCTTGAATGTGTTGTGTACATGGGTGAGGAAGATACTCGTCGTCAATCGCTCAATGTTGCACGTATGAAAATTCTTGGCGCGGAAGTAATTCCAGTGACAACTGGTTCTCGCACTCTCAAAGATGCAATCAATGAAGCGATGCGCGATTGGGTTACCAATGTTGATACAACGCACTATTTACTTGGAACCGTTGCTGGACCACATCCTTTTCCAACAATGGTGCGTGATTTTCATAAAATAATTGGCGAAGAAGCAAAGATTCAAGTACAGGAACTTATCGGTAGATTGCCTGATGCAGTTTTGGCATGTGTCGGCGGAGGCTCTAACGCAATTGGAATTTTTCATGATTTCATTCCAAATGCGCAAGTACGACTTATCGGTCTTGAAGCCGGGGGAGATGGCGTAGAAACTGGACGCCATGCTGCAACAATCACGGGCGGAAGTGCAGGCGTACTTCATGGAACTCGTTCGTATGTTCTCCAAGATGCAAATGGACAAACGGTTGAATCACATTCCATTTCTGCAGGATTAGATTATCCAGGCGTAGGACCAGAGCACGCATATCTCCACGATATTGGTCGCGCCGAATATCGCGCGATCACTGATTCGCAAGCAATGGAGGCATTTGCGCTACTTTCAAAGACTGAGGGAATCATTCCTGCAATCGAAAGTGCACATGCCCTTGCAGGTGCAATGCAAGTAGGAAAAGAACTTGGACCAGATGCAGTACTTCTAATAAATCTATCTGGGCGTGGTGATAAAGATGTTCAAACCGCGGCGCAATATTTTGGAATCCCGCTCTAAATGACAACTACATTGGATCAACTCTTCGTAAAGGTGCGCGCAGAAAATCGCGCCGCATTGATTGCATATATTCCTGCAGGTTTCCCAACAATTGAAGGTTGCAATAAAGCAATTGCAGCTCTCGTTGCCGGTGGAGTCGATGCAATCGAAATAGGTTTTCCTTATAGCGACCCAGTGATGGATGGACCGATTATTCAAGCCGCAGCTGAGCGCTCGTTATCTCAAGGAACTGGCGCAGCCGATGTTTTTGCGGCGTTGAAGTGCGCAACTGATTTAGGAGTTGCAGCCGTAGTGATGACGTACTGGAACCCGATTGAAAAATATGGGGTTGATGAGTTTGCAAAATCAATCGCAACAAATGGCGGTTCGGGAGTTATTACTCCAGATCTCACTATTGAAGAATCAGATAGATGGCGGGATGCAACTAATAAATATGGAATTAGTCCTATCTATGTGGTGGCACCAAGTACTGGCGATGCTCGACTTGCCAAAGTAACTGCGCGTTGTTCAGGATTTATTTATGCAGCAAGTTTGATGGGCGTGACTGGAACTCGGACAAGTATTTCTTCAGGTGCAAGTGATTTAGTTGCGCGCGTGCGCAAAGTAAGCAATGTGCCAGTAGCCGTAGGTCTTGGAGTATCAAATCGTGATCAAGCTCGCGAAGTTGCAGGTTATGCCGATGGCGTCATAGTTGGTTCGGCATTTATCAAGTGTCTCCTCGATGCAAAAAGCGAAGACGAAGGTTTGAAAGCCATTACTGCCCTTGCACAAGGGCTCGCAGAAGGTGTGCGCGAAGGTCGCTGAACTAACAGATTTTTGCTTTGATTCGGTACCCTATGACGAAGTTTAAACTCGAGAAGTTAGGGAATTGAAATGGCACAGAGTTCTGGCGGAGATAAAGTCACTCGCTACATTGTTATTGGCATGGTCACTCTTGTCGTTGCCGTTGGTGTCGTATTTTCAATCCTGAGCAATAAGAGCGGTCAGAACGCCGCACTCCCAGCAAGTGTGAGTTCGACCGATGGTTATGGCGTTGTATTCAACGGCGACCTCACAGGTGTGCCAGTTGTCGATCTTTGGGAAGATTTTCAATGCCCTATCTGTGGTCAATTTGAAAAACTCAATGGTGATTACATCGCATCACTAATCAAAGATAAGAAAGCAAAAGTTGTTTATCACCCACTCTCATTTATCGGACCCGAATCAATTCGCGCTGCAAATGCCGCGGCCTGCGCATCAGATGAAGGAAAGTTCTTAGATTTTCATAAATTCCTGTATCTCAATCAACCAACTGAGAATGGCGGAGTTTGGTCAAATACTTATCTAGATACAAGCGCTGTTGCCGTTGGTATTGCATCGGCGAAATTCTCAGAGTGTGTCAACGGAACAAAATATGCTGAATGGGTCACCAATGTTGCAGATGATGGTGTGAAGAAGAATATTAATTCAACACCAACAGTCTTTGTCAACGGTAAAGAAATTGATCGCAAGACTCAATATTTTGATGCCACTGCATTTGCTGCTGTAGTCGAAAAGGGATAAAACTGTGATTCGCTCGATTCCTTCTCCGAATATTTCGGTCTTGGAAATTGGGCCACTCACTCTTCATTTATATGCGCTCTGTATAATTCTAGGAATTACAGTTGCAATTTGGTTGGGAAATAAACGTTTCAGTCGCCATGGCGAAAATACAAAGTCGGTAGTTTCTGAAGTTGCAATCTATTGCGTGCCTGCAGGAATTATTGGTGGTCGTATTTATCATGTTATTACTTCACCCGATGTTTATTTCGGTAGTAATGGTCATCTACTCGATGCACTCAAGATCTGGAATGGCGGACTTGGTATTTGGGGAGCGATTTCATTAGGCGCTATTGCGGCGTGGATTCGATATCGCCAGTTAGCTAAGAAAATTGCACTTCCAGCTTTTGGACTTTTTCTTGATGCACTTGCGCCAGGAGTTCTCTTAGCCCAAGCGATTGGTCGATTCGGAAATTGGTTCAATATAGAACTCTTCGGTAGACCACTGAATGCGCCATGGGCACTAGAAGTTCCTCGATCATTTCGCCCTTACGGCTTTTCACAATTTGAAACTTTTCACCCCACCTTTTTATATGAGGCTCTGTGGTGCAGCGCTCTTGCGCTCTTTCTTTTATGGTGGGGTAAGAATTCAAAACCGGGGCAAGTTTTTTCACTTTACATAGTTGGATATTGCGTAGGACGCTTCTTTATTGAGTCACTTAGAATTGATGATGCACAGCTCATTCAAGGCTTACGTATCAATGAATGGGTGAGCATCGTGGTGGGAGGGCTTGCTCTCGGCGCCTACCTACGTTTATCTAAGTCATCAGGTAGGCTCTAAATCATGGCGCTCGAAGATGTTTACCAAAGAAACCTTCATCACCGTACACATCGCGCAGGTTGGTTACGCGCAGCGGTATTAGGTGCAAATGATGGTCTTGTATCTACTGCAAGCTTAATGATTGGTGTTGCAGCGGCAAAGGCCGATGGTTTTCTTATTACTGCTGGTCTTGCGGGAATTTCAGCCGGTGCGATGTCGATGGCAGTTGGAGAATATGTTTCAGTGCGTTCCCAAAATGATGTTGAAGAATCAGATCGCTTACTTGAAATCGCACATCTTGAAATTGATCCCGAGGGCGAGTTACTCGAACTGCAACATATTTATATTGCACGTGGACTTACTCCAGAATTAGCAATGCAGGTTGCAGTTGCAATGCATGAAAAAGATCCTTTAGCTGCGCATTTACGAGATGAGCTAGGACAACACCCACATACAAAGGCGCGTCCCGTTCAAGCAGCTTTAGCATCTGCTGCCAGCTTTACACTCGGCGGCTCGATTCCATTCGCAGGCGCATTTGCGCCGACCCTGGGAGCAAAAGCGTGGAGCATCGTTATCTTCACCGTTGTCGGTTTGATTATTACTGGAATCGTCAGCGCCAGAACTGCAGGCTCGAAAGTGCTCATCCCAACTATCCGAGTCATCCTCGGCGGTTGTATCGGCATGGCAATTACTGCGGGAATCGGACAGATAGCCCACATCAGCGGTATCTAGGAGAATCCACTTCTCCTTGCTACTCTTTACCACCCGC
Organism: uncultured Actinomycetes bacterium; assembly: GCA_903858325.1. Classification (GTDB taxonomy): domain Bacteria; phylum Actinomycetota; class Actinomycetes; order Nanopelagicales; family Nanopelagicaceae; genus Planktophila. The sequence continues at coordinate 8,124 of CAIOIJ010000120.1, read as the reverse complement.
GTAGGGGAGCACTAAAGAAAGCATTAAGGATCTAGGGCCAAAGTTGTCCCGTAACACTAGGACAACAGGAGTTATACGCCGTGGCGCTTACATCGAATTATCCGAAGGCTCAAGGTTTATATAACCCTGCCAACGAACACGATGCATGCGGTGTTGCGATGGTTGCAACGCTAAACAAAATTGCAACCCATGAAATTGTTGAGAAGGCACTTACCGCCCTGCGCAATCTTGAACATCGTGGTGCATCTGGTGCTGAACCAGATAGTGGTGATGGTGCTGGAATTCTTATTCGAGTACCCGATGCTTTTTATCAAGCGGTCACAGATTTTGAATTACCCCAAGCCAATGCATATGCAACTGGAATCGCTTTCATAGCCCAAGGCGTGGATGTTCGCCAAGAGATTGCAACAATTGCCAACGAAGAAGGACTTGTTGTTCTTGGTTGGCGCGAACTTCCCATAAATTCTGCATCCCTTGGTAAGACTGCGCTTTCAGTTATGCCACGTTTCGAACAACTATTTATTGCTGGAAAAAATCATGAAGAAGGAATTGTTTTAGATCGCCTTGCATTCGCACTTCGTAAGCGCGCAGAGCATGCACTTGAACTATATTTCCCATCGCTATCTTCACAAACAATTGTTTACAAAGGAATGCTTACAACTGGCCAATTAGAAGAATTCTTCCCTGACCTCAGTGATGTGCGTGTTATATCTCCACTTGCACTCGTCCACTCACGCTTTTCTACAAATACTTTTCCATCGTGGCCACTTGCGCACCCATATCGTTTTATTGCACACAATGGCGAAATCAATACCGTCAAAGGTAACCGCAATTGGATGCGTGCACGCGAATCACTTCTTGCAAGTGATTTGATCGGCGGAGATCTTGATCGACTCTTTCCTATTGTTGAAATGTCTGGCTCTGACTCAGCCTCCTTTGATGAAGTCCTCGAACTCCTTTATTTAGGTGGACGTTCACTTCCACATGCAGTCTTGATGATGATTCCTGAAGCTTGGGAAAATCACACTTCCATGTCTCAGAAGCGTCGTGATTTTTATGCATTCCACGCATCGCTGATGGAGCCTTGGGATGGACCAGCATGTGTGACTTTCACAGATGGCCATCAAGTAGGAGCAGTACTCGATCGCAATGGTTTACGTCCATCACGATTCTGGGTAACTGATGATGGACTTGTCGTACTTGCTAGTGAAGTTGGCGTGCTCGATATACCTGCAGAGAAAGTTGTACGCAAGGGTCGCTTGCAGCCAGGAAAAATGTTTTTAGTAGATATTGAAGCGGGTCGAATAATTGAAGATGAAGAGATCAAAGACCAACTCGCTGATGCCGCGCCGTATGGTGAATGGCTCCATGCAGGAATTGTAAAACTCAACGAGCTTCCAGCGCGCGAACATATTGTTTACCCGCACTCATCAGTTATTCGTCGTCAACGTGCATTCGGTTATACCGAAGAAGATTTACGTATTCTTATTACACCGATGGCGAAGAACGGTATGGAACCACTTGGTTCTATGGGAACAGATTCACCAATCGCGGCGCTTTCGGAAAAACCACGACTCATCTTTGATTACTTCTCTCAACTATTTGCTCAAGTTACTAACCCACCATTGGATGCAATTCGCGAAGAATTAGTAACGAGCTTGGGTGGCTCAATTGGACCAGAACATAACTTGCTGGATCCAGGTCCATCCTCATGTCGCCAAATTTCATTGGCATTTCCAGTAATCGATAATGATGAACTTGCAAAGATTATTCACGTCAATGTCGATGGAGATTTTCCTGGACTTGAAGCGTATGTAGTTCGCGGACTCTTTCCGGTCAATGGAGATGGCAACGCACTGCGTATCCGCCTAGATGAAATCAAGAACGAAGTAAGTGAAGCGATAGCAAAAGGTGCGCGCCTCATCATTCTTTCAGATCGAGATGGCGATGCCGAAGATGCACCGATTCCATCTTTGCTTCTGACTTCAGCTGTGCATCACCATTTGATTCGCGAGAAGACTCGTACAAAAGTCGGTCTTGTCGTAGAAGCTGGCGATGTTCGTGAAGTTCACCATGTTGCACTCCTTATCGGGTACGGAGCAGCGGCAGTAAATCCATATCTAGCAATGGAGAGCGCAGAAGATTTAGTTCTTCAAGGCGTAATTACTGGCGTCACTCCCGAGAAAGCAGTGCGTAATCTCATCAAGAGTTTAGGTAAAGGTGTTCTCAAAGTTATGTCGAAGATGGGAATCTCGACAATCGCGTCCTATACAGGCGCTCAAGTTTTTGAAGCAATTGGATTGAGCCAAGAAGTTGTAGATGAGTTTTTCGTGGGAACAACATCTCGCTTAGGTGGAGTTTCACTCGACATCATTGCTCAAGAAACTGTTGCGCGTCATCACATTGCGTATCCACCAGGAGGAGAAATTCCTGGCACGAAACGCCTTCCAATCGGCGGGGAATACCAGTGGCGCCGTGATGGAGAGCCTCACTTATTCAATCCTGAAACTGTCTTTGCTTTGCAACATTCCACACGCAATAAGCGTTACGACATTTTCAAGCGTTACACGAATTCGGTCAACGAACAATCTAAATCGTTGATGACGCTGCGTGGTTTATTTCAATTCAAAGAGGGCGTACAACCAGCAATTCCAATCGAAGAGGTTGAATCTGCGCGATCAATCATTGCCCGTTTCTCTACGGGTGCAATGTCATATGGTTCAATCTCGCAAGAGGCGCATGAAACGCTTGCAATCGCAATGAACCGCCTTGGCGCTAAATCAAATACGGGAGAAGGCGGAGAAGATCCGGCTCGCTATATTGCCGAAGCTAATGGTGATTCAAAGCGTTCTTCCATCAAGCAAGTAGCTAGTGGTCGCTTTGGTGTTACAAGTGATTACTTGGTCAACTCTGACGATATCCAAATTAAGATTGCACAAGGTGCTAAACCAGGAGAGGGCGGACAACTTCCTGGAAACAAGGTCTACCCATGGATCGCAAAGGTTCGTTATTCAACTCCGGGTGTTGGTCTTATTTCACCTCCTCCTCATCACGATATTTATTCCATTGAAGATTTAGCCCAACTTATTCATGATCTAAAGAATGCAAATAAGAATGCACGTATTCACGTCAAGCTCGTTGCAGAAGTTGGCGTTGGAACTGTAGCTGCGGGTGTGAGCAAAGCGCATGCCGATGTTGTACTCATTTCTGGCCATGATGGCGGAACCGGTGCATCACCTTTGACTTCACTCAAACATGCTGGTGCGCCGTGGGAACTTGGCCTTGCTGAAACTCAGCAAACACTTTTGCTCAACGGTCTTCGCGATCGCATCGTTGTACAGACCGATGGCCAACTAAAAACAGGTCGCGACGTTGTTATTGCAACACTTCTTGGCGCTGAAGAATTTGGTTTTGCAACTGCGCCACTTGTGGTTTCAGGCTGTGTAATGATGCGCGTCTGTCACCTAGATACATGTCCCGTTGGAGTTGCAACTCAAAATCCAGAACTACGTAAACGTTTCTCAGGCAAGCCAGAATTTGTTGAAACTTTCTTCGAATATATCGCGCAAGAAGTTCGCGAAATCTTGGCAGAGCTAGGTTTTCGCACGCTTCAAGAGGCAATCGGTCATGTTGAGTATCTAGATACTAAAGATGCGGTCAACCATTGGAAAGCAAGCGGCTTAGATCTTTCACCACTTCTTGTACGTCCCGATGTTGAAAGTTCGCTCTACAACACAACGCAGCAAGATCACGGTTTAGCTGGCGCCCTCGATAACCAATTGATTTCACTTGCACAAGCGGCGCTTACAAATTCTGAAGCGGTACGCATTGATTTACCTGTTCGCAATGTGAATAGAACCGTTGGCACCATGCTTGGTGCAGAAGTTACCCGTCGCTTTGGTGCGCAAGGTCTTCCAGATGGCACTATCGATATCACGCTACATGGTTCAGCTGGACAATCATTGGGTGCATTTATTCCTCGCGGCATAGCAATTCGTCTCTACGGCGATTCAAATGACTATGTTGCAAAGGGAATTTCAGGAGGTCGCGTTGTTCTTCGCCCCGATGAAAAGGCAATCTTCCAATCTGGTGACAATGTCATTGCAGGCAATGTCATCGGTTATGGCGCAACAGCTGGCGAAATCTATATTCGCGGTGTTGTTGGCGAAAGATTCTGCGTTCGCAACTCGGGAGCCATTGCAGTTGTTGAAGGCATTGGAGATCACGGTTGTGAATATATGACTGGTGGAACTGTTGTCGTACTTGGTCGCACAGGACGTAATTTTGCTGCTGGAATGTCTGGGGGCCGCGCATTTATGCTCGATATAGATCCAGCTAATGTAAATACAGATATGGTCGATATCTTGGCCGTGCCAAATGACCAACGAGATATTTTGAAATCACATATCTCAAAATTCCATGCGCAAACAGGTTCGCCAATTGCATCAGAACTTTTGAACTCTTGGGATGAATCAATCTCACGTATTTCACTTGTTATGCCCCGCGATTATGCGCGTGTATTAGAAGCGATGGAGCGAGCAACTCGTGAAGGTTTACCAATAGATAAATTCGTTATGGAGGTTGCAGGCTAATGGCAGATCCAAAAGGTTTTCTCACCACACCGCGCGAAACTCCTACACGTCGCCCCGTCGACATTCGCATCCAAGATTGGAAAGAGGTCTATGAACCTCAGAGCATGGATCATCTGCAAAAACAAGCAGGTCGTTGCATGGATTGCGGAATCCCTTTCTGTCACATGGGTTGCCCACTCGGAAATTTGATTCCTGAATGGAATGACCTCATTTGGCGCGGTGATAAAGAAGAAGCAATTGCGCGTTTGCATGCAACAAATAACTTTCCTGAATTCACTGGTCGCCTTTGCCCAGCACCATGCGAGACCGCATGTGTTGTTGGAATCAATGCCGATGCAGTAACTATCAAACAAGTTGAATTACGTACGATTGAAGAAGCATTCGGTGCTGGAAATGTAAAACCATTGCCACCTGATCGCATCTCTGGAAAAACGGTTGCAGTCATTGGTTCTGGACCTGCAGGTCTTGCAGCCGCTCAACAACTAACACGTGCTGGCCATACAGTTGCGGTGTACGAGCGCGCTGACAAAATTGGCGGTCTGCTTCGTTACGGAATTCCTGAATTCAAAATGGAAAAACATATTTTGGATCGTCGCTTAGAGCAGATGGAAAAAGAAGGCACACGTTTTCGCCCCGGAGTCGATGTTGGTGGAGAAATTACTGGCGATCAACTGAGCACAAAATACGATGCAATTGTCTTAGCTATTGGTGCAACACAGTGGCGTGATCTACCAATTCCAGGTCGCGATCTCAAAGGTATTTACCAAGCGATGGAATTTCTTCCTTGGGGTAACAAGCAAGCTTTAGGTGAAGTTCAAACTCCACCTATCAATGTTGCCGGTAAGCATGTTGTTATCTTGGGCGGGGGAGACACAGGCGCCGATTGCTTGGGAACTTCTATTCGTCAAGGGGCTGCAAGTATTACTCAACTCGAAATTATGCCAAGGCCATCAAATGAGCGACCAAGTAATGCTCCTTGGCCTACATACCCAATGATCTATCGCGTTTCGAGTGCGCATGAAGAGAAGGATAACCGTCTCTTTGCTGTGAGCACCGAAGAATTCTTAGGAGATGAAAACGGAAACCTTCGCGCACTTCGCATTGTCGAAACAAAATTTGTAGATGGAAAATTCGAATCTGTACCTGGAACCGAAAAAGAAATCCCTGCAGATTTTGCATTTCTAGCAATGGGATTTACTGGACCAGAAAAAAGTCTTCTGATTGAGCAATTAGAAGTTGCACTCGATGCCAGAGGCAATATTGCTCGTGATGAAAATTACGCAACTAATATCGATGGAGTTTTTGTTGCCGGCGACTGTGGTCGTGGTCAATCACTCATTGTTTGGGCAATTGCCGAAGGTCGCAGTGCAGCGGCAGCAGTAGATATGTATCTCACCGGAGATACACAACTTCCCGCTCCAATCGCGCCTACAGCGCGACCAATGATGGTTTAGAGATAAGGTAAGAAAATGCGTCGCGCCAAAATAGTTTGCACAATGGGTCCTGCAGTTGAGTCTCCAGAGAAAGTACGAGAACTCATTGCTGCCGGCATGAATATGGCTCGACTCAATCTTTCACATGGTGGGTACGATGAACATCAGAGCCGTTTAGATTTAGTACGTAGCGCAGCTATCGAGGCTGGCAAACCTGTTGCAATTCTTGTTGACCTTCAAGGTCCGAAGATTCGCTTGGCTCGCTTCAAGGCAGGGCCACATGATTTAGCGCGTGGTGATATTTTCACAATTACAACCGATGAAGTAGAAGGCACGAAGGATCGAGTTGGAACCACTTATAAAGGCTTACCGGGGGATTGCAAATCTGGAGATCGCATTCTTATTGACGATGGAAAAGTTACCGTTGAAGTAATTGAAGTAAAAGGTAATGATGTAATTACTAAAGTTATTGAGCCCGGCGCTGTAAGTAATAACAAAGGAATAAACCTTCCAGGTGTTGCTGTATCTGTGCCAGCCCTTTCTGAAAAAGATATGGATGATCTTCGCTGGGGTCTTCGTGCAGGCGCGGATTTCATTGCGCTTTCATTCGTTAGAAGCGCAGCTGACATTGTTGATGTTCATAAGATTATGGACGAGGTTGGTATTCGTGTTCCAGTAATTGCAAAGATTGAAAAGCCACAAGCGGTTGAAAATCTGCAAGGAATTGTCGATGCCTTCGATGGCATCATGGTTGCACGCGGAGATCTTGGCGTAGAACTGCCTATTGAGGATGTTCCGCTAGTTCAAAAACACTGTATTGAGCTCGCTCGCGAAGCGGCAAAGCCTGTCATTGTTGCAACTCAAATGCTTGACTCAATGATTACTAATTCACGCCCAACTCGCGCCGAAGCAACTGATTGCGCAAATGCAGTACTCGATGGCGCTGATGCACTGATGCTCTCAGGTGAAACGAGTGTGGGCGATTTTGCAATCGAAGCAGTACAGACCATGGCGCGCATTATCGAGCGCACCGAAGAGGGCGGACTCAACATGATTCGTCCCATGAGAACTGCGCCAAAGACTAAAGGTGGAGCAATCACAAAGGCTGCTACTGAAGTTGGCGCCATCATTGGTGCAAAGTTCCTTGTTACATTTACTCAAAGTGGCGATTCTGCGCGACGCATGTCACGACTTCGTTCACCGATTCCTATCTTGGCGCTAACACCAGATAAAGGTACATACAACCGCTTGGCACTTTCATGGGGAATCGAACCAATGATTACTCCAATGGTGAGCCACACCGATGAGATGGTGAAGCAAGCAGATCACCTACTCATTGATTCAGGACGCGCTGTAATTGGCGACAATGTGATGATCGTTGCAGGCTCACCTCCAGGAATTCCTGGTTCTACCAATGCAATGCGCGTTCACCGCGTTGGCGATGCAGTTGGCGGAGCAGCCCCCGCATACAGGTAGAATTACCGCTGCGCCTCGGTACTCCAACGGTAGAGAGGGCAGTCTCAAACACTGCATAGTGTCGGTTCGAATCCGACTCGGGGCACATGACTACTCGCATTCTCGTTGCAGAAGATGAAGCACTTATCCGTATGGATTTAGTAGAGATGCTGGCTGAAGCGGGTTACGAAGTTGTAGCGCAAGCAACCAATGGCGTCGAAGCAATTGAATTAGCTGAGTTGCACAAACCAGATTTAGCAATTTTAGATGTTGCAATGCCAGTACTCGATGGAATATCTGCAGCAGAGAAAATAATTAGTATCGCGCCAGTTTTGATGCTCACTGCATTTAGTCAGCGCGAACTTATAGATCGCGCACGCGATGCAGGTGTTATGGCCTACGTTGTCAAACCTTTTACTATCAGCGATCTTGTTCCTGCAATTGAAATTGCTATCAGTAGACATACACAGATGCGATCTCTTGCCGATGAAGTTGCAGATTTGCATGACCGATTAGAAACACGAAAAATTATCGACCGAGCAAAAGGTGTATTGATGAAGGCGCTCAATCTTTCCGAGCCAGAGGACTTCTCCTGGATTCAGCGGGCTGCCATGGATCGACGCTTGACCATGAAAGAGGTGGCT
>CAIOIJ010000119.1 GCA_903858325.1 uncultured Actinomycetes bacterium | reverse complement strand
CATTTACTGACCTCGGTGGATCCCATGAAATCTTGACCATAAATGGACGACTGACTCCATAAACCAAAGTCATCGGCCGGAAAATTTGTGATTACTTGCGATTCAGCTGCATGCGCACTCTCTGTAAGATTGATAACTGGCGCTGTAAGTAAACTAAATATTGCTACAAGTATTGCGCCAAAAGCAATATATCTCTGAGGTCGCTGCATTCCGCAAAGTTACTAGGCAGCTGGGCGAAAAGGAAGGAAATCACCCTTTCATATCGATGAATATTTGAATTTCGCATAAAACGTAGAAACCCACCTTGTACGACATCTCGTACAAGGTATTATCCTTGCGAAACATCGAAGAATTTCCCAAGAGCATCGACTTGTCTATTCTTTCGACAAAAGCACACTCAACATTATTCAAGCCCGCCATCACTACGAAGATTGATTACCTAAGCTAAAAAAGAAAGCCCAGCCTTACTTCTTCTTATAACCACTTGGACATTTAGGGCTTGCGCCAGTTACTTTCTTGCTGACTTTGCCCTTTGTGCAAGTAATGGTGATTGCTTTCTTAGTTGCCACTTTCGCAACAGTAACAACGGCAGTTGGAGAAGGCGTTGGTGTTGGCACTGCAACTACCGCGTCTTGTGTCAAGGTCACATTGATAACAGGGGAGGAGAAAGAAAATCCTTTAGCCGAAAGATAGAGCCAACCGCTCTTCTCATTGACTGTTGTCGTTGCAACTTTCTTTTCACCATTGGGTGAAGTAATTGAAATCTCGGCCTTGATTGGCGCTTTGCTAAAGCCGTAGATACAACGCGCAACATCGCTGCGAAGCGTCAAGTCATAAGATCCAGATGCCTCCACGCCGCTTGCTTCAAAGTGCGGGGATGAAACCTTGTAAACGAGTGAACTTGTATCTTTATCAAATACTGGGGGACCCGCTGCATATGCCAAAGCATTTGTAGTAACTAATCCCGCTAAGTTTCCAGAATTATCTGAACACTTTCGCGTTGATTCATCTTGACCATAATTCAGTGTTTTGAAAGACCAATAGGTAGCAGTAGTTGTTGCCTTATCTTTATATGAAGGCGCAAAACTGGAAACAAGTTCGAGTGAATTAGGTCCAGATACATTTTCAGAGATCCTAGTTTCTCTCACTCCATCACCAATTACACCGAAATAATTATCGGTAAATACCAAGTCACGTATTTTCTGCGGAATATCTGCATTAGGTACGGTGAAATCAAGCGATGGAACCTTTACTGGCTCTGCCTCAATTGAAATCTCGGCACCAGTTTTCCAATCCGTTGTTGTAATTGTTGGAAGATATAAACGGCCGTGATACCAACCCTCAGGCTTTTTCCCCATTCGAAGTGTCATTCCAAATCTGTACTCAGCTGGGAATTCTCGAATCGCTTGGCATGCAGTGAGTTCGGTTCCAGCACAGGCCGAACCATCAGGTGCATATTGAGTTCCATTACTACCCCAGGCACGTCCGCCGTTCTTTGCATCGGTAGCAGTTGCTGGTTGAAAAGTTCCTGGAATTTCTTCAACAGGTAAAATTCCCGCAATCATTGCGCCCAAATTCAATTGAATGTCTGCAACCGGCGTCCCTGGTGTTTTATTCTTACCAACAACTGATTGCACTGAAACAAAATAGGTATCTTTGCCTGCGCCATTGATAACACCCGGTAATCTCCACACTGCGCCAACACCATTACTATGTGGCAAATTGATAGTTGGATTTTCTTTTACTGCATAACGCCCATCACTTGGAACTTTCTTTACTAGCTCGCCAGTAATTTTCTTACCGCTAGCATCAACAGCCCATACATCTGCAATACATGCAAGCGTTGATGCATCTGTGCAGATATCCCAATTACTATACCCAAAAATTCCGGCGGCATCTGTGCAATTTTTCTCTGCAAGATCTGGACACATCAGCCATGTTTCTTGAACATCGATATTTCCCTGCGCAAAGAGGATCGATGGCATACGCCCAAGTTCACTATTTTCTTTGAATGCCAACCCAAGGCTTGCAACATTGGGAGATATCTTCACGCCCGCTTGTGCCACATCGGCCTGCATCGTCGAAGCCAATAGGAGAGCAGAAATAAGCACTGCCCCGAATTTACGGACTGACTTCATCTGTTCCCCTTAGCCCTAGATATAGCGGTAACCCTAATTGAACCCCTGTCTCCACCGTCAACACCTTTGCCTATTTATGCAGGCTATTTTGATTGTCGTGCGCTGAGGTAATTGGAGAGCGCCCTCTTGGCTCGGCAAGATTGGTATATGCCCAGTACCCTCAAAGCATGACTAAGAGACAAGAATTTCGCGTTCTGGAAACACATAAGGATTTTGAGGTTCGCGAATACCAACCCTGCGTTATCGCAGAGGTAAAAGTCTCAGCTAAATATTCCGCCGCATCGAGTTCAGCATTTGGTTCTCTCTTTAGATACATCTCAAAAGGCAATGCAACGTCACAAAAAATTGCAATGACCGCACCAGTTATCGCCACACAACGAGAATCAAAGATCGAATCCGACGAATGGTACGTCTCCTTTGTAATGCCATCGGGCAGCACATTTGGCCACTTGCCACATCCCAATGACCCTCAAGTTATTTTGCGAGAGCTCGGAACGCAAACCTGCATCGCCACTTCATTTCGCGGCACTGCCACCGCCGAATTATCTGCGAAAAAAGTGCGCGAACTTCGCGCCGCTGCTGCAAAATCTAATTT
>CAIOIJ010000118.1 GCA_903858325.1 uncultured Actinomycetes bacterium | reverse complement strand
GAGCACTTGTTCTCTTCGGAGCAACTCAGAACTTCCCATTTGGTGGAACAGCTATCCTCATTGTCGTTGGTGTAGGACTAGATACTGCAAAGCAGATCGAGTCACAGTTGCAACAGCGTTCATATGAGGGATTCCTGAAGTAATGCGTTTACTCCTGGTAGGTCCACCAGGTGCAGGTAAGGGAACACAAGCACAATTCCTTGCAGCACATTATTCAATTCCCCATATTTCAACGGGAGATATCTTCCGCGCAAATCTCAAAGCCGGAACAGATATTGGTAATCAAGCACGCGTATATATGGATCGCGGCGAATTAGTTCCAGATGATGTTACAAATGAAATGGTGCGTCTGCGCTTAGAAGAAAGTGATGCATCGCAAGGTTTCTTGCTCGATGGATGGCCACGCAATATTGCACAAGCACAATACTTTGATGGGATTTTGGCCGCCAAGAAAATTGAAATGGATGCAGTTCTTGAATTGCAGATTTCAGATGCGCAAATTATTGCTCGTCTTTCTAGCCGCCGTACATGCCGCGATTGCGGCAAGCCATCACAAGGCGAGAAGTGTGGCGCATGTGGGGGAGAGCTCTACCAGCGCGAAGATGACAAAGAAGAAGTAATTGCTAACCGCCTCAAAGTTTATGCAGATCAGACTGCACCAATAATTGCTTTTTACCGCGAAAAAGGCTTACTTCTTACTACTCCTGCAACGGGAACTGTAGAAGAAATTACTGCACAAGCAATCGCATTACTCAGTAAGTAATTTCAATGGCTATTCAGATAAAGACTCTTGAGCAACTCAAGATTATGCGTCGCGCAGGCTTGCTCGTTGGTGAAACTTTAGAGCTACTCAAATCTTCAATCAAAGTTGGAATGCGCACAGATGCTCTAGATGCAATAGCTGCAGCAAATATAAAGCGCGGCGGCGGAACTTCTAACTTCAAGGGTTATCACGGATATCCAGCAACAATTTGTATTTCTATCAACGACGAAATCGTTCATGGAATTCCTGGTGATCGCGTTATTGAAGATGGAGATGTTGTTTCAATTGATTGCGGCGCAATCATTGATGGTTGGCATGGAGATGCAGCATTTTCAATTGGTGTAGGTACAGTTGATCCAGCTGATCAAAAACTTATGGATGTTTGTGAAGAATCTATGTGGCGAGGTATTGCAGCTGGCAAGAATGGCGCAAAGCTGACCGATATTGGCCATGCAATTGAGGAATATATAAATTCACAAGGTAAGTATGGAATCTTGCAAGAGTACGGTGGTCACGGAATTGGCACCGAGATGCATCAAGAACCACACGTTCTCAATTTCGGTCGTCCGGGAAATGGTCCTGAAATTGTTGCTGGGCTTGCACTAGCGATTGAACCAATGATCACTCGTGGAAGCGCAAAGACAAAGGTGCTCAAAGATGACTGGACAGTTGTCTCACAGGATAAATCGCGCGGTGCGCACTTTGAAAATTCATATGTAATTTGCCCCGATGGCAAGCCATTTGTGCTCACTGCCCTCGATGGAGGCGCAAGTAAATTGAGTTCATACGGAATTAACATCTCTAGTCTTCTGTAATTCTTCTTTGCAATCTAGGATGCTCGCATGAACAGTCGCGATCAGGTGGAGTTCACGCTCTGGCTTCGTGAGAAGCAGAGCGCTTTTCTGCGTGCTGCCAGGGTCATCTGTTTCGATACTCAAAATGCTGAAGATGTGCTGCAAGAGGCGCTAGCCGATGTTTATAAGCGCTGGAGCAAGATCCGAGAACATGAAAATCCGGATGCTTATTTGATGCGCGTTATGGTGAGCAAGCATGCCGATATGCGTCGCAAATGGTTGCGCAAGCAACAAGAGAAAGAAACGTCGTGGGAACTCGCCGAAAATATTCGCGATATTGCAGATCAAACCGATGATGTAACGCAGCGATTATTAGTGCAAGCCGCGCTCAAGACTTTATCAGCAGCACAGCGCGCAGTCCTTGTACTAATTTACGAGCATGGCATGGTCTTGCGCGAAGTTGCTGAAGTATTGCAAATCCCAATGGGTACCGCTGCATCGCACCTTGCTCGCGGAAAAGCTGCAGTTGCTGCATATATAGAGTTAGTTCCTGAATTAGAGAAGTCTGCAAAGAAGGAAATTTCTAAACCAGTAGATGAAACAAAGGTACTCCTAGCGGAAGTGGTGGATAACAATGAGTGATGTCGACCCATTAATCCGCCGCGAAATGCAATGGATGGCACTTGGTGTTTTAGAGAACCGTGACCTTGCACCAATTATTATCGCAAAAGTTCGCCGCCAAAGAATTCGTCGTGCAATCATTTCAAGTATTGCTGTATTAATAATTGGGTTAGTGAGCATTGGTTTATTCGAAGGTTTCAAAGCGCTAACAAAAAGTACAAATGTTGTTCTCGATACTGCATCACAATCTCTTGGTGATAATGCTGCGACACAACAAGTAATTCAAGGTTTGATCTCGGACTATCCAATTACCTGGGAACAAAGCGTTGGCGATGTTGGTGCAATTAGTTCTGCGGGTGGACTAGGTGACACACTCGGTGGACTAACTGCAACCGGTTTGAAAATTTCTTGGGAACGTTGCGGCAAAGGCCAATGTCCAGTTACATGGGTACTCAGTGTTATAAACAAGACTAATGATCTAATTTCTGCATCACCATCACTAAGTGTTTTTACGGGTCACTCGCCATTAGTAAGTGATTCGCGTCCAACAACTGTGATCCCAGGTGGTACTGCACTTTTGGTGTATTCATTCCCTGAATTCCAAGATTCGCTAGAAACCTCGCCCAGCGCCACCTGGCAGTGGAATTGGTACCTATCTCCTCTGCGCTAAGCCTGTTTTACGCTCAAATTTGCTCTGGGAATACCCTCAGTATCCGCATAAAATCGCCCCGTAGTCACGGTTAGTAAAGAGTCACCAGCGCCCGGCTGATCGACTCCTTATCTATATGGGGGAATGAAGTGAAGAAATCCATTATCGCGGGAGTTAGCGCTTTCGCATTACTCGCAGGACTCGTTGTTGGGGCAAACTCAGCAAGTGCAGCTATTCGAGTACCTAAAACTGCAATGCAGGCATGTGCCGTTGCAAATGGCATTTACTGCGTTGAATCTGTAACTCTTACTGATTCAAGTGGAAAGAAAGTTCCGTTGGTCTATGTGCCATCAGGTGCAGAAGTACCACAAAAGAAGACACCATCAGATTTCTACGCACCAGTTGCCAAGATTGTTGGCGGCAAAGTTGTAGATAATAACTGGTGGCTTTCACAATACCAGCGCGATGTTCTTACATCAGGAAAGATGGTTATTCAAGATCTTTCTTCTCTATTGGGTACTGCAACTCACCCAGAGCAGGGTGCAAAATATGATCCTGCAACAAAAACTTTTGATATCAACAAGGCTGTAGATTCTTATGCCTACCCACTTGATTGCTGGGATCCAGCGACTAAGAAAGTTACAAGCAAGTCATTTAGCGATTGCTTCAAGGGTTCAAACGTCTTCATGCTCGATAACGAAGTAAAATTCATCTTCTTCTATGCAACTGCAGCAGAAGCTGCAACACAGAATAAGAACTTCATGACCGGAACATATGTTGACTTAGCTGAACTTTCAGCTCTGCAACAGCGTCCTGTTTGGGGAACAACATATGATGCAACAGCAAAGACTTTTGGCGCAACTGAAGGAATTATTATTCCTATCTGGGTTACACAAAATGCCCTAGTCAATGGTTGGGCAGTAGCAGGCACAACTGCTGCAATCCCAGCTGCTGCAACAGATACCGCCGCTGCAACTACTGCTGCTGCAACAGGTACTGATTCAAAAACAGTAGAAGCTGCAGCTGATGCAGTAACTGCACCACTTGCTCCAGATGCAACTACAACTGTTGGTCAACCAACTGAAGCAGGTCGCGCACTTGCTGGCCGCTGGACACACCCAGATTGGCAAGGCCTCAACCTTGGATCTCTTGGTTATGACGGACTTTATGTTGAAGCTAAAGCTGCAAACGAGTTCGTAAATATCCTCTTCGTAGACGTACTTCCAACCCTTACCGGTGTAGATAAGAAAGCTAATCTCGCTGGCCAGGTAGGAAATAAGAACTACGCAACAAGTCTTGATCCAGATATCGTCATCACTGTAAAGGTACGTACAGGTGAAATGAAGCCTGGCGTAACTGTTGCAATCGGTACAGATATCGTGCTTGATGGAAAAGATGAAGGTGAATACACATCTATCTCTATTACTGGTACTCCAGTAACAGTTCCATTGGCAGCAAAGGCTGCAGACTGTAAGGGAGAAGCTGGGGTTTCAAAGGCGAATGTTCGCCAATTCCAAGCAATCATCCTTCCATCTAATGACGATATGTCAGGCTTCGGTGTCGAAGGTACTTCAGGTGATATGTATGTTGGTTCAAATGGTGTCTGCGAATTGAGTACACCAGTGTGGAGCGAAGATACAAAGAGCTTCACATGGACAACTGCTGCACCACACTTTGCACCAGATGGCGTCACTGTTAACCGTGGTTTCTATAAGGCCATCATCCCAACAGGCGATGCTGCTCTTCTATGGGGCATGACAAATCCAAATGATGCAGCAACAGCACTTACAGTCTCTGTTACAACAGAAGCTGGTGGAAGCGTTGCAGCTATTAGCAAGATCTCAGTGAAGAACGGAAAGATCATTATTGATGTTTCCGGATTCCAATTCTCACGTCCTAAGTTGAAGATTGGTATCAAGCCTGGCTATAAGCCATCAAAGGCAACAGCTCCTAAGTCAACTATCACTTGCGTACAAGGTAAGTCGACTAAGAAGATCACTGCAGTAAAGCCAGTATGTCCAAAGGGTTACAAGAAGAAGTAACCCCATCACTTCACTCTCCTTGGGTGAGAAACTAGGGAAATAATCGTTCCCGGTTAGTAGGCAATTACTAGCCGGGAACGATTTCTCTAAATCTTTAGCGTTACATGACTAGAGCAAAGGAATCCAGTGAAAAATCGCAAGAGTAAATTTCTCTCAGCATTTGTAGCAATATTTTTATTCCTAACTTTAGTTCCTGTATTTTCTTCAGCAGCTGATTCTGTAACTGATGAAAGATTTGCACCGAGTGGACCTGATGTTTCAGGCGCTGGTGGATACACAGGTGTGCATTTTGATGATGGTAGATATATCGCACATGGACCTTCGTTTCTTGGTGCGATATCTCGATTAGGAGCGTATACCGATTGTGAATCACTTGAAGATCCGAAGTGTTCAGATACTTTTTATTACAATTGGCGAGCATATTTGTCACCATGTGTTACTGCCACTGATTTTGATTGCGTTGAATCACTTTCTGCAATCAAGGAAGATGGAAGCAAGATTGCAGGTGTATTAAGTCGAAAATATCCAACGAGTTTCAAAACTTCTTATAAAGGTGATCCTTCAGTTAATTTGCCTTCTGGTGGAGAACCGAGCCTTTGGCACTTTGATGGAATCACACATTCCGGAGGAACTGAATTCTTTTTAGCCCCAAATTACGATTCGTATAATTGGTATCTCAAAAAAGGTTCAGAACAAACAAGACTTCAAGTTGGTCTCTATCCAGTTTCAATTGAAACAGGAACAAATTTTCACCCTGATGTTACAAGTGGAGCGGGCGGGCTAGTTGGAGGTGACCATACCTGCGTATTTTCAATAGAAGGTAGCTGTTTACGCAAAGAGTCTTTCCCGGCAAATATTGGTTATGAAGTAAAACTTCGTCTAAAGACACCAGTTTTAGGATGGATACATGCTCGCTTGCGGTTACCAACTGTTTCCATGATTAAGAATGCACAAGGAACAACTGATTTAACAATAAGCGCACTCCCTGTGTTAGTCCCAGTCACATATGCATGGGCCAAAAATACAGAATTACCATCCGAACTCAATCAATACCTCGATTCGAAAAATGTGGGTGGTTCATTTTATTTTGGTACTCCCGGTGGAAAACGTTCAGAAGTTGCTGTTTTACGGGATGCAAATTCGGAGTATGACGAAGAATCTTTCAAGGAATTTTCATTATGGCTACCAGTAATCAAAGAGCGGGCAGCAGCTGTCAAATCAACATGGTCGTTTAGAACTCTTGGTGGATATTTAGCACGAGTATCTGGCACCGGAGCTTGTTACTCTAAAGATTCGCAACTAGGTGGAATTGTTACAACTAATGCAACGGTATACATTTCAAGCCCTCCAACATTCAATCCGACAGATCAATCGTTGGATTACAAAGTTGCATCGCCACACTTTGATAAAACTGGAACCATCGAACTCAAAGGTAATTATGATTTAGCAATCCGATCAGATGTTGCTCGATGTCTCTATGGCTATACAAATGCTCCTGTTTCGGCGACCATCAGCGTCGTTTCCGCTAATGGCACAAATCAAGTTGCTACAACTGTCGTAAATGAAAAGAATGGCTGGCTTTATCTTTCAGCCAATAACTTTTCTTACTCGTCACCAACCTTAAAAGTAAAATTGATTCAGGAAGTGCAACCAACTCCAACTCCTACCCCGTCAGCTACAGCTAAAACAGTGGCTAAGAAGATTACAATTACATGTATCAAAGGTAAGGTCACCAAAAAGGTAACTTCGGTTAGTCCAAAGTGCCCAACTGGCTATAAGAAAAAGGGATAGTACTTTATGAGGAAGAGTCTTTTTCTTATCCCGTTCACTCTTCTCTTATCGGTAGTTATGGTCTCTGCTGGTGCAGCCGTTGTTGAAGATGAACAATGGCCGCGGCCAAATGAATACGCGCAGGGACATCACTCTGTAATTCTTGATGAGCAACTGCAGAGCGCACACTCTTATTCATATTTGCATGGACTTTATCGAGGCGCTGAACGCGTGACTGGGGAATATATTTGCTCCTCAGCCAATGATGCCAATTGCAAAGATTCTGTTTCATATCTTTATAACGCTGTATTGCCGACATGTAGTGAAAGCCTGCAATTAGATTGCATAGAGTCTTTTTCCTCGATTTCGGAGAGCGGAATTGTAGAAAATGCAATCTTTTCTGAATATGTTTTCAAGAAGCATCCAAATATGTTTACCGGAAGCCCAAATATTGGAATTCCAAATCCAGGCTCTGCGAGTATATGGAATTTGAAGGGCACGCCACATCCTGGTGGGAATCAGTATGGAGTAGTAGTTGGTCTCAGTGGCAAAATTTTTGCAAGTAACCCCACAGACAATTACCAAGATCTGGATATGCATTTATTTGCGGTATCTCCGCATGTAGGCAACGGCGGAAACCGCGATATTAATGGATTTGCGAATTATGCAGAATGTATTCAAAGATTCAATCCGAATGCATATCCAGGATGCGCAGGTGGCGGTCAGTATGATCTTGGAAATTTTCGATGTGCGCTGCAAACCGATACAAACGGAGACTGTTATTTGCAGAGGCCAATTCCAGCTAATTTTAGATTTTCGCTCACTATCCGCTTAGCAAAAGAACCAGCGGGATGGATGCACGGAAGAATGCTCAATCCGGTGGTCTCAATTCAAGAAATTGCGACTGGGGGAGTGCGAGTAAGTATTGAAGCTGGGTCAGTGAAAGTTCCAACTTTTTATTATGGCTCGCAATATGCGCAGATGCCGAGTGCCCTACAGGATTTTTGGAATACCTGTATGCCAAGCGGGACATGCGCTCCTCAGGGATCTGTTTGGACAAGAATTGCTAATTCAAACCCCGCCAGCGCATTGGGTACAGAGAGAAATGTGCAACTAATTCCGAATTCTTATGGAGAAGCGCCAATAAATCTTATAAAAGTTTTTGCACCATTTGCCAACGATAAATCTGCTGCAGTTCCTTCGAATTGGAATGTTCGCACCTTGAGTGCCGCTGAGATGTCGAAAGCGAATGGTTGCTTTGCTACAGGCCCAGGCATAAAAGGAATTGTCACCACCAACTCAACATCGTATTCAGAAGGACCTCCATCCTTTACGGATGGTTCGCTAAATTACAAAGTCGCATCGGCGCATTTCAATCCCGATGGAACCGAATTTAAAGGTACATATAACTTGGTGATGCGTTCCGATGTTGCGCGCTGTCTATATCGATTCAGCGCGGCACCTTTGGAGGCTCGAATATCAGTAGTCAATGAGTCCGGAGAAAATGCAGTCGCTACAACAGTTGTGGGCGAAAAAGCTGGGTGGCTATCGCTCGCCGCTTACAATTTTGGATTTTCATCACCACAAGTGAAAGTTCAACTTACTCAAGCGGCAGAACCAACTCCAACCCCGTCAGCTACAGCTAAAACAGTGGCTAAGAAGATTACAATTACATGTATCAAAGGGAAGGTCACCAAAAAAGTGACTGCGGTAAATCCAAAGTGCCCAACTGGCTATAAGAAAAAAGGTTAGCAATGAAATATCTACGCAATAGATTCGTTCAAAGCTTTATGGCTATCTTTGTTTTCTATATAGCAATTATTATTGTCATTTCCCAAAACCCAGGTGGCGATGCAAATGCCATTGATGATGCACTCATTGCGAAGAGTGCCGATGACCGACTTGAAGTTCTTATGCAAATTACTGGAGTAGATCCACTCAAGGGCACTGCCGAAGCACGTGTATTACCGTGGCCGAATTCGGAAGCAGTTGGTTATAAATTCAAGAGCGGTTGGTTACCTAAGAAAGATGTATTACTTCACGTTGACTCAGTTATTGGTGCGAGTAATGGCGGAAGTAATCTTTATGAATTCAAGAAGGATGTTCCAGTAGGTGGTTTTGATTTACAGATAGATGAGCAGCCGGGGGAGGGAAATCGTTCACAGGTTTCTTGGTACCCACTCGATGTT
>CAIOIJ010000117.1 GCA_903858325.1 uncultured Actinomycetes bacterium | reverse complement strand
GGGTAAGTTTGCTATGTTCCAAAACGAGAACTAATTACGAAGGAGTCCCACAGTGTCACTCACCCCAACACCAGCAGATAAGTTCACATTTGGTCTTTGGACCATCGGATGGCAAGCCAGAGATCCTTTTGGCGATGCAACTCGTGGAGCCCTTGACCCAGTCCGCAGCGTTAATGAACTAGCGGCACGCGGTGCTCATGGTGTGACTTTCCATGATGATGATTTGATTCCATTTGGCAGCGATGACAGTACACGCCGCGGCCACATTGACCGATTCAAGAAAGCACTTGCCGAAACAGGAATGAAAGTTCCAATGGCAACAACTAATTTATTCACACATCCAGTATTCAAAGATGGTGCATTCACAAGCAACGATAAAGATATTCGCCGTTATGCAATTCGCAAGGTAATGCGCAATATCGAGCTCGCTGTAGAACTCGGCGCCGAGACTTATGTCTGTTGGGGTGGACGCGAAGGTGCAGAATCAGATGCAGCTAAAGATGGCTATGTTGCAATGGAACGTTTCCGCGAAGCATTCAATGTGCTTGGAGATTTCGTTGTAGATAATGGTTACAAGATTAAGTTTGCAATCGAACCAAAGCCAAACGAACCACGCGGCGATATCTTCTTGCCAACAATTGGTCACGCAATGGCATTTATTTACACACTCAACCGTCCAGAACTCGTTGGCTTGAATCCAGAAGTTGGCCACGAGCAAATGGCTGGCCTCAACTTTGTGCATGGAATCGCTCAAGCACTATGGCAAGGAAAGCTCTTCCACATTGACCTCAATGGTCAGCACGGTCCAAAGTACGATCAAGATCTTGTCTTCGGTCACGGAGATTTGAAGTCAGCATTCTTCTTGGTTGACCTACTTGAGCACTACAAGTACAGCGGTCCTAAGCACTTTGATTACAAGCCATTACGTACCGAAGATGACAAGGGTGTTTGGCAATCAGCGACATCAAATATGCGTACATATTTGATTCTCAAAGAGCGTGCAGCTGCATACCGCAGTGACCCACGCGTTATCGAAGCAATGAAGGTTGCAAATATTCCTGGACTACTTGAGCCAACACTTGGCGCCGGAGAGACTTGGAAAGATTTGGCTAAGCCAGAAGCATTCGATATTGAGAAAGCAGGAGAGCGTGGTTACGGCTACGAACTTCTAGATCAACTAGCGCTAGAGCACTTGATGGGCGTAAAGATCTAATTAGCATAAATAAAAAACGGCCTAGAGATTTCTCTAGGCCGTTTTTTATTGTGAAACTATTTAGTTGCACCTGCACGCTTGCGCGATACAGCATCAACAGTTGCAGCGAGGATAAGAACTCCACCTGTTACGAGGAAGTTGATACCTGCAGGAAGTCCAAGTAGACCAAGACCGTTATCGATAATTGAAATAACGACAGCACCGACAGCAGCGTGAGCTAAACGACCACGTCCGCCGAAAAGGCTTACTCCACCAACAACAGCTGCAGCAACGCCAGAGAGCACCATTGATTTACCTGCGGTTGCCTCTACTGCACCGATACGGCTTGCATTGAAAATACCTGCAACAACGGCAAGCATTGAACAGATAATAAATGCAGACATACGAATCTTTGGAACCTTGATACCTGCACGACGAGCTGCTTCAGGGTTTCCACCAACAGCGTATAAGTGGCGACCAAAGCGTGTGCGATCAAGAATCAAAGTACCAACGAAAAGAATTGTTATTGCAAAAGGCATAACGATTGGTACGCCTGCAATCGCAATAGCCGAAAGACTACGGTTCACATTGAGAATCGAAACGCATCCTGCACCTAGTCCGGTCATTACTCCAAGTTTGATAAAGAGAAGAATGAGTGGACGGTTAGGTAAGTTTGATTTCTTGCGACGCAAACGGTCGTAGAAATTTATAAGCAATGTCAGAGTTAGGAAGATTCCAAGCATCAACCAACCTGCCCATTGAGGCATATTGTCATTCATGATTGATTTGAGCTCTGGAACTTCTACGCGATAGATACCGCCATCACCGAGGAGTGCTAATTGCAAACCTTGGAAACCTAGGAAAAGACCCAGAGTTACAACGAAGGATGGAACTCCAACTTTGGCAACGAAGAAGCCGATAAAGGAGCCAACCAAAAGTCCAATAGCAAAACCTGCGACGATAGATAGTCGCCAATCCCAATGCCATTTATTTGTGAGAATAATAAAGAAAGCCATCGAAAGTCCCGAAGTAACACCTGCAGATAAATCGATTTCGGCAATCAAAATTACGAATACGAGCGCCATTGAGAGCATCATCAACGTTGCTGATTGAACCAAAAGGTTAGCAAAGTTGAGTTTTGTCAGGAAGTAAGGGTTCAAACTTGCAAAGAGCGCAGTAAGAAAAATAAGTGAGATAACAGATGGCAGAGCACCCATTTCGCCACTTTTTACACGAACAAAGTAATTCTTTACCTGGTCGCGAATTGTGCCTTCGTGGCCGGAGCTAATTGTTGAAGTAGTAGTTGTACTCATTGTTATGCCTGCTCCATGCTCTTTGTTCCGGTGATGTAACCAACTACATCAAGGTGGTTAGTTTCTGTTGCCTTCAAGTGAGCAACCATCTTTCCCAAGTACAAGACACTGATGTCATCGCAGACCTTGAAAACATCCTGCAAGTTGTGGCTGATGATAATTACTGCAACGCCAGAATCGGCAAGACGGCGAACGAGATTGAGTACCTGTTCTGTCTGAGCGACACCGAGTGCTGCAGTTGGCTCATCGAGAATGACAAGCTTTGCTTTACGTAGTACTGAGCGAGCAATAGCTACTGTCTGGCGTTGTCCACCAGAAAGCGATGCAACCTTTTGACGAACAGATTTCACCGTACGAATTTTGAGACCAGCAAGAGTTTGAGTTGCTTCGTACTCCATGTGTGGTTCATCAAGTGTTATGCCAGTCATCTCTTCGCGACCAAGGAACATGTTTTGAACAATGTCGAGGTTTTCGCACAGTGCAAGATCCTGGTACACAACTTCAATCCCAAGTGCAGCAGCTTGACGCGCGCTATTGAGATGTACTTCATTTCCTTCAAATTTAACAACGCCAGAGTCGTAGGACTGAACTCCAGCAAGACCTTTAATCAACGTTGATTTTCCTGCGCCATTGTCTCCAACGAGGGCGGTAACTCGACCTGCATACGCTTTGAAATTAATTCCTTGCAATACATCTACTGGCCCAAAACTCTTAATAATATTTTGGAGTTCGATGACTGGTGTTTCCATGGAGTGCCTCTCTCGGAGTTATTGCCTTCTAATTTCTTCTTACAATTTGATCATTAGTAAGTATGTCGTTCTTCGTTGTGAGGGGAAAATTGCGAAAACCTTTGCGCCGACCAAGTGGCCGGCGCAAAGGTTTATTCACGCATTTATATTATGCAACGCCGTACTTTGTACATGCTGCAGCTACTGCTGCTGTACAAATATCAGCTGCTGTTGCATCGCCTGCAGCAACAACATC
>CAIOIJ010000116.1 GCA_903858325.1 uncultured Actinomycetes bacterium | reverse complement strand
GAACAAATATTTCACCATTAGCAAAGTCATATGCCGATGTTGGTGTGAGCGGAATGCCTAACTCTGTTGCTACTTCATCTGCTAACTCTGGAAATCCTCGACCGGTAAAGAGTCGTAGTCGCTTCTCGGAGGCGAGTCGGATTTCGCTCATTGGAGTTAGCCTTTCTTCTCGCTCTTTGCTGCAGCATCTGCAGACTTTGTTCCTGCGCGCTTACGCAAGACCCAGCCTAAGACATTTCGTTGGCGTGATCTGCCAACTCCCATCGCGCCTGCAGGTACATCTTCTGTAATTACTGAGCCAGCCGCGGTGTAAGCGCCATCTCCTACAGAAATCGGTGCGACCAACATTGAATCGCTTCCGATACGTACATGATCTCCTACGGTGGTGCGATGTTTATCGACGCCATCGTAATTCACAAAGATTGTTGCAGCGCCGATATTCGTGCCGACGCCGATAGTGGCATCGCCCACATATGAAAGGTGCGGAACTTTTGAACCTTCACCAACGCTTGAATTCTTCATCTCAACGAATGCTCCTGCGCGAGTATGCGGACCGAGATCTGTACCTGCGCGCAAGAAAGTAAATGGACCAACGCTTGCACCGCTACCAATGGCACTGCCTGTGCAATATGACTCAATAACTGTGGCACCAGCTGCAACTGTGCAATCAATAAGCGTTGTACGTGGGCCAATAATGGCGCCTGATTCAATCTTTGTTGTGCCAGCGATTGCGCTACCTGGAAGCAGAATTACATCGTTTGCAACGCTTGCAGTGGCATCGACCCATGTTGTTGTTGGGTCTGTAATAGTGACACCAGATTTCATGAGGTTGTCATTAATTCTGTCACGAAGTAGCGCAGCACTTTCGGCAAGTTGTACACGATCATTGACGCCAAGAATTTCAATAAAGTCATCGATCATTGCCGCCGCAATTGATGCGCCTTCATTGCGCATGATTTCAATAACATCTGTGAGATATAGCTCGCCCTGCGAATTAGAATCACTGAGTTTGCCAATTGCACCAGCTAATAATTTGCCATCAAATACATAGACACCAGAGTTGATTTCGAAGATCATCTTCTGATCATCATCGGCATCGCGTTCTTCAACGATGCGCAGAAGTTCGCCATCATCACCGCGGATGATTCGACCATAACCAGTTGGATCAGGGTGTTCTGCAGTGAGAACACTGGCGCCAAATTTTCCAGCGCGGTGAACCTCAAGTAATTGTGAAAGTGAATTGCTTGTAAGCATTGGAGTATCACCGGCAAGAATAAGAACTGTGCCATTAGGTGCAGCATCAGCGAGCGCTAACTGTGTTGCATGACCAGTTCCACCGCGGCGTTCTTGAAAAATGGTTCGAGCCCTCGGTGCTATCTCAGCAAGATGAGCTTCTACGGATTCGCGTCCAGCACCGACGACGACTGCCAAATCTTTTGGATTGAGTTCGGTAACTGCGCTTATTACATGGCCAAGAAGTGTGCGACCACAAATGGAATGGAGAACTTTAGGAGTTGCAGACTTCATTCGAGTGCCTTCACCTGCGGCTAATACGATGATATGAAGATCGCTGCTCACGGTGTGGAGTCTAATCGCTCCGCCACCAGGTATCGATCCTGGACCCTGGGCTTCAAAGGCCCATGTGCTAGCCACTACACAATGGCGGAACCCGTATTCTCCCTCATTACAGGTAGTGCTCGTGACCACTAGCCTTCTATTCCTTGCATTTATTGCTCGAATATTGAATTGAGAGGGTGGCAATGCGCGATGAAGTAGAGAGACTCATCACCGCATGGAAGCGGGAGCGCCCAGATCTCGACCTCACTCCCCTTGCTGTTCTCAGCCGAATATCTCGAATATCGCGTCAGCTCGACCTAGTTCGCAAAGATGCATTTGCTGAACTTGAAACGTGGGGCTTTGATGTTTTGGCAGCACTTCGTCGCGCGGGAGATCCTTACCAATTATCACCAAGTCAATTGATGCAAGAGACGATGGTGACAAGTGGAACCATTACAAATCGATTAGATCGCTTAGAAGAATTAGAACTTATTACGCGCCAACAAGATCCTAGTGACGGCCGAGGCTCTTTGGTGAAACTAACTCGTACAGGAATGCGCGCAGTTGATACTGCACTTGAAGAATTACTTACTCACGAAAGAGAAATCCTGAACGGTTTATCGCGCGAAGAGAAAACGCATTTAGCGCAATTACTCAGCTTGCTCGCCGCAGATCTTGATGAAGGAAAAAATAACTAACGCGTTTCAATCACTTTCGCACCATGAACCGGGCCATACGCACGCGCAACGCTTCCTACAACTCCACTTGCGGTAAGCGCCACTGCTAAATCCAAACCTTGCTCTTCGTTTTCTACTAAGAATGCAACTGTTGGACCAGAGCCAGAAACTATTGCGCCGAGTGCGCCATATTCTTCGCCAACATCGAGCACTAAACGCAATGCTGGGCGTAATGAACATGCGCCAGATTGCAAATCATTGACCAACGATGCACCAACAGCTTTTGGATCTGATGCTAATAATGCTTGCATGAGTGCTTCATTTGTTTGTGGTTCCACAATTTGTAAACCTTCGCGCAAGCGATCGCATTCGTTGTAAACAGCAGGGGTGGAAAGTCCAACTGTGCTCAGCGCTAACACCCAGTGGTATGTGCCGCGTGAAAGCGCTGAAGTGAGTTGATCTCCGTGTCCTCGGCCAATTGCGGTTCCACCACTGAGCATGAAAGGAACATCGCTGCCAAGTTTGGATGCAATTTCGGCCATCTCTTCGCGTGACATTCCAAGTGAATAGAGGGCATCTATTGCAACAATTGTTGCGGCTGCATCAGCGCTTCCGCCCGCCATTCCTCCTGCAACAGGAATTGATTTCTTGATATCTAACTTTGCATCGATATCTAAATCGAATTCTTTACCTAAAAGAATTGCTGCCTGTGCCGCCAAATTATTAGCATCAGCTGGAACGCCGTGCGTATGGTCTCCGCTAATTGAAATAGCTAATCCGTGACCCGGTTCTGCGATTGTGAGAGTAATTTCATCAAAGATAGATATAGCTTGAAAAACACTTACTAAATTATGAAATCCATCGCTTTCGCGCGGGCCAACTGAGAGTTGCAAGTTCACTTTCGCTGGTACGCGAACAGTTACTGATCTCACGGGCATAAGGAAACTCTATTACTTTGTTGATTTGAAGTCGGGGGATGCAAGTGCAATTGCACAAAAACCTGAAATCTCTAGCGCTTCCCCGCGAAGAGTTGGGTCGATTCCAGCCTTTGTAAGAATTTCTTCTGCCAATGCCGATGAGCCATAGAGCGATGAGAGCGCGGATCGCAGCATTTTGCGGCGCTGTGCAAATGCTGCATCAATGATTGTAAACACTTTCTTTCGAAGGGCTTCATCTCCCGGAGTTGCACGTCTTGTAAAGGCAACTAATTTTGAATCTACATTAGGCGCTGGCCAAAATATCGAACGCGAAACTGATCCCGCGCCTTTTACTTGCGCCCACCACGCAGATTTCACACTTGGAATTCCATAATCTTTACTTCCAGGTGATGCAGCAAGTCTGTCGGCAACCTCGGCTTGCACCATGACAACACCTGATCGAAGCGTTGGAACTTTTTCTAATAAATGTAGTAAAACGGGAACTGAAACGTTGTAAGGAAGATTTGCTACAAGGACTGTCGGATTAGCGATTAGCGTTGAGATTCCAAGTGCATCTTGATTGATTACTGTCAGGTGATTTGCGCGCTCACTATGTATTGCAGCAGTGAGCGGTAATTGCTGTGCAAGGCGAGGGTCTATTTCAACTGCGACAACAGATTCGGCTTCTTCAAGAAGTGCAAGAGTGAGTGATCCAAGACCTGGCCCGATTTCTAGCGCAATATCAGTACTTGTTACACCTGCAATGCGAACAATTTTCTTGCAGACATTGGAATCAATAACAAAGTTCTGACCAAGAGCTTTTGCTGGCTTGAGACCAATTGCTTCTGCCAATTCGCGAATCTGTGCAGCTCCAAGCAATGTCATGAAATTCTCGCAAAGGAACCAAATATTCTTTCGCCATTCTCACTCAGCGCAGCAGCTAATTCGCCAAGATCTTGATTGCGCTCTGCTGCCATTGCTCGCACGATTGTGGCGATATTGGCTGGGGTATTGAGCGCACCACGGTGCGGCATTGGCGAGAGAAATGGTGAATCAGTTTCGACTAATAATTGTTCTATGGGGACAAGCTTGACCGCTTCGCGCAGTGCAGGTGCATTCTTGAATGTCAGGGTACCGGCGAAAGAAAGTATGTAACCGCGCTCTATACATATCTTGGCCATCGTTTCATCGCCCGAAAAACAATGAAAAATAGTTTTATCTGGTGCGCCAACTTCTAAAAGAATTGATAGAACATCGTCATGAGAATCACGATCGTGAATTACTAGCGCTTTTCCAGTCTTCTTAGCTAATTCAATATGCCATTTGAAGGAATCTTGTTGCACTGTGCGCAATTCGGGTGGGGTTCGAAAATAATCTAACCCGGTTTCACCAATTGCTCGCACTCGTGGATGCTGTGCAAGTTTTTCAATAATCTTCAAATCTGCTTCTAAATCTTCAACAACAGGTGCTTCATTGGGATGTAGCGCAACGGCTGCAAGAACTGAGGTATCCCATTTGGTTGCAGCATCGACGCACCATTGTGATTGCTGCGCCGAATAACCAACTTGCACAATGCGGTCAATACCAACACTTCGAGCTTCTTCTATAACTTCTTTAACTTCTGGCGAATCAGCTGCAGTATTTGTAACAATTTCTAGATGTGCATGTGCATCAATTGTTGCAACGGGTAGCGGCTCAGGAAGTGGTGCTCGAGGGCGGTCAATATCTCGATTGTGGCGATCAGCCATAATTTTTAGGCGTTCGTTTCTAAACGTGGAAAGAGAACTGGAGTCTTAGTAACTCGCGCACCTGCAGGCAACTGTCCCCAAGTAGCAACATCAGAAATTTTCTGATGTGCAATCGAACCAAGCTTTTCTGGCGCTCCAAGGCTCTCCCACAAAATTTCGCATGTTGCAGGCATGATTGGGTGCAATAGAACTGCCAATGCGCGAAGTGATTCTGCAGTGTTATACAAAACTTCTTCAAGTACTTTTTTGTTGGCAGGATCTTTTGCGAGAATCCACGGTTCTTTCTCGGTGACATATCCGTTGACTCTCTTACAAAATTCCATAATTGAATTTATTCCACCTTGAAAATCAAGGGCGCACATCGCGGCATCTGCCTTTTCAACCGTGGCAGAAAGGGCGCCTTCAAGTAATTCATCGCCACTTACCGCTGGCACAATGCCTTCGCAGTATTTTTCAATCATCGCAGCTAGACGTGATGCAAGATTTCCAAAGTCATTAGCGAGCTCTGATGTATAGCGTGCGCTCATATCTTCCCAAGAGAAAGAGCCATCGCTACCAAAAGGAATGGCCCGCAGGAAGTAATAACGGAAAGCATCGACACCAAAATGGCTGGTGATATCACTTGGCGCGATACCTGTGAGCTTGCTCTTGCTCATCTTTTCACCTGCAACAAGAAGCCACCCATGTGCAAAAACCTTCTTTGGAATATCTACTCCCGCCGCCATCAACATTGCGGGCCAGATAACAGCATGGAAACGCAAAATATCTTTTCCGACTAAATGAACATCGGCAGGCCATGTTGCCGCAAATTTCTTTCCACCTTCGGAATCAGGTGCATCAGTGAGTCCAACTGCTGTCGCGTAATTGAGTAAGGCGTCAAACCATACGTAAACAACTTGCTTTGTATCCCAAGGGACAGGAATACCCCAATCGAAAGTAGATCGTGAGATTGATAGATCCGATACGCCACCTTCAAGAAATGAAACAACTTCGTTGCGAGCGCTCTCTGGTTGGCACGCATCAGGATTGTTCTTGTAATGATCTAAGAGTGGTTGTGCGAATTCAGATAACTTAAAGAACCAATTCTCTTCATTGACGAGTTCGATTGGTTTGCTATGAATTGGGCATAACTTTTCGCCGTTAGAATCAATGAGGTCGCCAGGTAATTTGAATTCTTCGCAGCCAACACAGTATGGGCCTTCATATTTTCCCGAGTAAATATGTCCTGAATCTTTGAGTGATTGCAGAAATTTCTGTACACGCTCGGTGTGGCGCACTTCGGTGGTGCGAATGAAATCATCGTTAGCAATATTGAGCGCTTCCCAATTTGGTTTCCACGCATCAGCGACTAATCGATCAACCCAATCTTGCGGTGCGACTCCATTGGCATCTGCAGTACGCATAACTTTCTGACCATGTTCATCCGTACCCGTTAGAAACCAAACTGCTTCGCCTTTTTGTCGATGCCAGCGAGTAAGAACGTCGCCGGCAACTGTTGTATAGGCATGGCCAATATGAGGGGCATCATTGACGTAGTAAATAGGCGTCGTTAGATAGAAGGCCTTCTTAGCTGTGCTCACTTGCTTATCTTATTCGCATCGACCACAGCGGCATAAACAATTCTCTTGGCTATCGCGAATTCTTGTGCAACTGCAGCAATTGCGGACTTTCTATCCATCCCTGCGCCTTCAAATTCGCGAACTCTGGCCACCATTGCATCGGTTGTAGATTCTTGCGCCCCACTAAGTGCGCCAGCAATCACGATTGTTATTTCGCCAAGGATTTCTTTCTGGCTCGCCCAGTTATTGAGTTCGGAGAGATTTCCCCGCTTTGTCTCCTCGTATCGCTTTGTCATCTCGCGACATATTGCACCTTCTCTATCTCTTCCAAAAATAGACTCTGCATCTTTGAGCGAATCAACAAGGCGATGTGGTGCTTCAAAGAAAACCATCGTGCGTTCTTCAAAACGTAATTTCTCAAAATGTGCAATTCGCGCGCCAGAATTTCGCGGTAAGAAACCTTCGAAAGTAAATCGATCTGTTGGAAGGCCTGAAAGTGCAATTGCCATAGTTACCGCACTTGGTCCAGGAATTACATTGACCTCATAATTTTTTGCAATTGCATCTCTCATTACTCGAAAACCTGGGTCACTGATGGTTGGCATACCAGCATCAGAAACAATGAGTACATTCTTTCCACTCGCTAGAAATTCTAGAATCTCTGCACTTCGCGAATCTTCGTTGCCTTCAAAAAAAGAAATTACACGCCCTGTAAAAGTAACCCCAATATCGCCAGCCAAGCGATGAAAACGTCGCGAATCTTCGGCTGCAATGATCTCTGCAGATTCAATTGCTTCGCGCAACCGTGAGCTCGCATCTCCAGGATTTCCCAAAGGCGTTGCCGCCAAGATCAAAGTCATAGGGGCATCCTCTCAGGAATCATCGCAAGTGCGAATACGCTAACGCCATGATCGCCGCGATTGCTCCCTTGGGTATTGCCCTGATCTCCCTATTTCTGCGGCTAATAAATCTGGGCCAACCCAAAGGTTTTATTTTCGATGAGGTCTATTACGTCGATGGGGCCCGCGACTATTTAGCGCATGGTGTTGAAATTGCGGGCAACAAGGCCGAATTTGTTGTGCATCCACCGGTTGGTAAATGGCTCATTGCACTTGGTATAAAAATTTTCGGAGACAATGAGTTTGGCTGGAGATTTGCAACCGCAGTAATTGGCACTCTTCTCATACTTCTATTTGCTCGTATGGCGCATACTCTCTTCTATTCCCCACTCATTACTGCCCTTGCAGCAGCGCTTATGGCAATGGATGGAATGCAATTAGTTCATTCTCGTACCGCACTCCTTGATCTCTTTCTTACATTCTTTGTTTTAGCTTCCGTTTATTTCTGGCATCGAAATCGACATTGGTTAGCAGGAATATCTATAGGGCTTGCATGCGCAACAAAATGGAGTGCGCTCTATTTTCTAATTCTAATTATCTTTATATCTGCCTACAGAATATTTCGAGATTACCCACTGAAAGAAATGCCACGTGCGATTTCTCTCAAATTCATGACTTACATTTTTCTTCCATCCACAATCTATTTATCGAGTTGGATTGGTTGGTTTCGCAGTGACCGCGGTTGGGATAGGCAATGGTCAACTAATCCTTTGAAATCTTTATGGCACTACCACGCAGAGATGCTTGGATTTCATACAGGACTTACTGAAAAACATTCTTATCAAGCCAATCCTTGGAGTTGGCTTGTAATGGGAAGACCCACATCTTTCTTTTACGCAGCACCTAAAGGTTGTGGCGAAAAAGATTGTGCGCAGGAAGTTTTAGCACTTGGTACTCCATTTTTGTGGTGGATTGGAACAATCGCGCTTGTGACTGTATTTGGTTTTTGGATTAGGTCACTTGTACTTCGAAGAAATCAACCGGTTCTCAATCTCATTATTCTGGGGATGAGTGCCGGTTATTTACCTTGGTTTTTCTTTCAAAAGCGCACCGTATTTACTTTTTATGCAATAGTTATTGAGCCTTTTATGATTCTTGCAATTCTTTACTGTGCAAATCTATTCTTGAAAGAGAGTAAGAATCAAAGGTCTGCGCACCTTGTTATTGGGATTATTACGCTCTCAATTTTTATTTGTTTTATCTATTTCTTGCCGCTATTTACTGGCCAAGTTATAACTTACGACGCGTGGCATCACAAAATGTGGCTGCCGTCGTGGATCTAAACTTTATTCGTTAACTGCTTCACGCAAGCGAGCAACTGCCTCTTCGGCCAATTGCTGATCGAATATTTCATCTCTGCTTGGTGCGGCTGCAGCTAATGCTTCTCGAGCAAGTCGTTCTTGCTCTTCTGTCCATGCACCTGGAGTCGTGAGATCTAGAACGCGCTTAGGTGTAAATGCTTTTGGTGCGCTCAAATATGTTGGCGTTGGAATTGCAGTGGGTTGCCAAACATTTCGATTATCTGCACTTCCCTTTGGCAGCAACACAACTCCAGTGAGTTCGCGTTCAGATAGCGGAATCCAATGATCATTAGTATTTTTTGGCGTAACGACTTCAGCAAGATTTGCAGATGAGACGCCAGAAGATCTGCGATGCAATTGTTCTACGCGACGACGATGTAGTGAGTCGGCAATTGTTTGGCGACGTACATGTGCGATGTACAAAAGAATTCCGGTAGCTGGAAGAAGTACATAAAGATATGGCATTGAATTCATGATTCCACCCACAACCGTTGATACCAATGAAAAAGTAAGAATTGTAAAAATAATTCTGCGGCGCAAAAGTTTTTGTGCAACCTTTGCGACATGATCTAAATCTGTATGGATAACACCTTCACCCGAACTTCCTGCAGGTGAAGCATTTGCGACAACACGTAAAGCGCTCTTGTATCGTTCGACAGATTTTCCTGAGAATTCATTTCTATCGTGGAGCCATCGCGGCAAGAAGTAGGCAACCCACATCCCTGCTATCGCAATATAAATAATCCCTGACGCCATGATGTACAAAGATAGAGGGGGTGACGCTCAA
The DNA here is from genome assembly GCA_903858325.1 of uncultured Actinomycetes bacterium. Taxonomy (GTDB): domain Bacteria; phylum Actinomycetota; class Actinomycetes; order Nanopelagicales; family Nanopelagicaceae; genus Planktophila. The sequence goes on along the minus strand of CAIOIJ010000116.1, from coordinate 12,183 downwards.
TTTCGTGGATTTGAGCACTACTTCAGGGCAGGATTTTCTTTCACAAAAGATAAGTGATCGCGCCATCCGCCATCAATATGTAAGTATCGCGGACGTTCGCCTTCCAAAATATATCCAGCCTTTTCGGCAACTCGTCGCGATGCCGCATTTTCAGGGCGAAGATTTATTTCTACTCGATGCAGCGCTAATTCTTCGAAGGCATATTGTGTAAGCATTTGCACGGCTTGAGTTGTATAGCCCTTGTTGGCGTAGTCGCGATCTATCCAATAGCCAATATGGCCCGCGCGCATTGCTCCATAAATCACGCCGCCTAATGAAATTTGGCCAATCAGAGTCTTCTCCTGAAATATTGCAAAGGAGAAAGAGCGCTGCTGACGTCCTTCGCGATTGAAAACGCGCACCATTTCGAAAAAAGAAGGTAGCTCTGACGATAATTCAGGTCCCCCATGTTTATCGGGAAGCACAGGAACGGTGGCCTCCCAAGGAGTTAGCCATTCACGATTGTGCACCCTCACCGAATTCCACTGCTTACGATCTCGGAATCGAAGGGGGCTCAGCCTGAGTTCACCAGAATTGAGAGTGACCGGCCAGTGCGTGGACATTTTCTTTCAATACCTACTAAATGTATCGACGTTCAAGAACCACGACGGTAACTTCTGCGCCTGCTTTCAAATCAGAATCAGTCTCACTCAGCGCAATAAAACAATTTGCATCAGAGAGAGTGGTGAGCTCCTCTTGATCTGGCAGAGCTAATACGGATTTTCCATCTTCTGACAATGTTGCGCGCAGATATGAGCGTTTGCCTGGTGTGGAAGTAACTCCTCTTTCAAGTTTTGCTTTTACACACGGGCGGTGAATTGTCGAAGCGCCTAACATCGTGCGAATCATGGGGCGCACAAAAAGTTCAAATGAAATATATGCAGCTATTGGATCGCCCGGAAGAGTAACTACTGGAGTTTTATCTGGGCCAATCTGACCGAAATTATGACGGCCGCTCGATTCAATCGCCATATCTACAGTTGTAATCTCGCCTAATTGCGAAAGCGTTCGAGTAATCAAATCAAAAGAATCGTCTTGACGTTCGCCGCTAACAATAATGAGATCTGCGCGAACTAATTGATCTTCAATAACTTTACGCAATTGCTCTTCATCATCAGGAATCGAATGAACTCGGTAAGCAACTGCTCCGACTTCGCGCACTGCCGTAGTGAGTAACCAGGAATTTGTTTCATACTCTTCGCTTTCAACTAAAGATTTTCCAGGTTCAACTAAATCAGGACCTGCCGAGAGCACTACGACACGAGGATGCGGACGAGTTGGTAGGTGATCACGGCCGATAGATGCTGCGAGTCCAATTTGAGTAGATCGGATTCGACTTCCAGCTCGCATCACTAAACGTTCGCCGGCATATATATCGGTAGCCAAAGTTGCTCCATGAGCATCAAGTAATGGCATTTCAAAGGAATCTAGCGGAGAGCAGATACCGAGTAGCGAGGTAAGAAACTCATCAACTCTCGTTTGCTCTGTCATAATCACACCTTACTTGTTCTACGCATGGTTCTAGGGGATTTCGATGAACACGAATGACGATAAGGCCGCTGTTCGCCAGCACTATCGTCAACTGCGTTCTCAGAAGAAGAATAACGAATCTTTTACCGACGTATTGGATCTACCCGAAATTCAAAATGCAAAAACTATCGCCTCATACTTTTCTTACGGAAATGAACCCGAAACAATTTGGATAAATGGCCAACTAATACTTAGTGGCAAAAATCTACTGCTTCCATTTAGGTCTGGAGATGAAATCCAATGGCGGGAATGGGATGGAGATCAAGAATCCATTGAAGTCAATAATGGGATTTCAGAATCAACTGGTCGCCAATTTTCAAATATTGGCGCAATTGACGCACTGATTGTTCCAGCCCTAGCGATTGATAAATCTGGAAATCGCTTAGGTAAAGGCAAAGGGTTTTATGATCGGGCACTTGCAACCATGAACGCTTTTTCAGTTGCACTGATTTACTCCGATGAATTTTCCGAAAAACTACTTCCAAGAGATGCCCATGACATGGCAGTCAATGCAGCCCTTACGCCAGAAAAGTTATACCGATTTAGTTAGGAAGATTTCGAGCCATCACAATTCGTTGAATCTGATTTGTGCCCTCGTAAATTTGGGTTAGCTTTGCATCTCGCATCATCCGCTCAACAGGATAATCAGAAACATATCCATAGCCACCAAGGACTTGAATTGCATCTTGCGTTACTTTCATTGCAACATCACTTGCAAAACATTTACTTGCTGCAGAGAAGAATCTCAGATCTTTCTCGCCTCGTTCGCTCTTTACCGCAGCGGCATATGTAAGTTGTCGAGCAGCAGCAATATTCATCGCCATATCAGCCAACATAAATTGCACTGCTTGAAAATCAAAAATCTCTTTTCCAAATTGCTTACGTTCGTGCGCATATTTGGTTGCTACATCAAGTGCGCCTTGTGCAAGCCCTAGAGCTTGCGCGGCAATAGTTACGCGAGTGTGATCCAAAGTATTCATGGCCAAAGTAAAGCCTTCTCCAATCGCACTTATCCGGCGATCATCACTGAGCACAACGCCATCAAAATAGACTTCACGAGTCGGTGATCCTCTAAAGCCCATCTTTTTTTCAGGCGCACCAAATGAAACTCCTGGATCTGATTTTTCAACAATAAAGGCGGTAATACCTTTCGATCCTAAAGTTGGATCGCCTTGCGCAATCACTGTGTAAAAATCGGAGACTCCTGCATTTGAAATCCACTTCTTACTTCCATTCAATATCCAGGAATCTCCATTGCGTTCTACTTTGGTACGCAACGCAGAAGCATCTGAGCCCGCATCAGATTCAGAGAGGCAATATGAGAATCCAGCACCATTAGCTAGCGGAGTAAGCCAACGCTTCTTCTGTTCTTCATTGCCTCCAAGAATCAATGGCAATGATCCCAACTTATTTACTGCTGGAATAAGCGATGAAGAACCGCAAACACGTGCAACTTCTTCAATAATAATTGCAACGCCTAACGCATCAGCGCCTTGTCCGCCATATTCAGCAGGAACATGCGCAGCCGATAGCCCCGCTTTTGCAAGTGCCTTTGCCGCTTCATCCGGATAGCGATGCTCTTCATCTACAGCACGCGCATGTGGCGCAATCTCTTTCTCTGCAAGTGCACGAACGCTTGCACGTAATTCTTGATATTCCTCTGGTAAATCAAATAGAGCATCCATTAACGCACTTCCTTTGTGGAATCATTCTTTGCAAGTTCTGAAAGATATTGGTTGTACTGCGCTAATTCATCGGGCTGTCCCATTGCAGCCATTCGTGCAGTGTTCTTATCGATGCGATTTGCCTCGCGTGAGTCATCGCGCATCCATTGAATAAAAGTTGCAACGAGTGCAAGGAGAATTGGGATTTCTCCCATTGCCCAACCAATTGCGCCACCTTTGCTTTGATCAGCTAAAAGATCGAGTAACCAAGGCGTTTTCAGCGATGCAAAATATCCTTGATCAATAAGCGTCGTTGATGACATAAGAGCAACTGAAAAGAATGCATGAATACTCATGGCAGCAAAAAGAATAACAATTCGCACTAAATGTGGGATCTTGCGAGGATTTGGATCAATTCCAACTACAACATAGAAGAAAAGAGTTCCGGCCAAAATGAAATGAAAATTCATAAAGAAGTGGCCCACATGACTTTGCATCATTCCGCCAAAGAGCGATGTGAAATAGAGTGCAAATAATGAGCCATCAAAAAGCGCAAGTGCAATAAGTGGATTGGTGTAGAAACGTCCTATGCGCGAATGCAATGCAGAAATAAGTGAGCCTCGCACTCCACGCTCTGTGGGAGTTCTGCCTTGCGGCAATGTGCGAAGTGCAAGCGTTATAGGTGCGCCTAAGGCAATTCCAATAGGTGCAACCATTCCCAGCAACATATGCGCAATCATGTGATACGAAAATGCAAAGTGCGCATAAAGTCCGAGCCCACCACTTGTTGCATAATCAATCACTGATATACCCAAAGCAAATGAAATTGTTCTACCGACCGGCCACTTATCTCCACGCTTTGTGAGAACCATGACACCTTTGACATAGAGCGCTACAGCAAATATCAAGAGACCAATCATGAGTGCATCTGGTTCATACGACAGTAGTAAGCGAGAAAGCGTTGGCGGCGCTGGTGTTTCAATTCCTGCAACAGTAAGTGCTGCATTGAAAGTTTCATTTGCATTTCGCACTGGTGCTCTATTTGAGGATAACCAAGAACCTAGTACGAGCGCCGTAACCATAACTATTGCTTCAACAAATATTAGCCGTGCAAAAGATAGCCAATCAATTGCAGTCTTCTTACTCAAATTCTGGCGGTGCATATAGCCAATTGCTACAAGGGCAACAGTAAGTACGATTTTGAGAATCACAACAAGTGCATAAGAAGTATGCCAAGCGGATTTGAAATCTAATCGCGCCCAAGCATTTGCACTTCCGCTAATAATTACAGCTATGGCACTCCAAAGCGCCAGCACGCTAAAACGCGGTACAGCAATAATCCGATCTTCTGGATCGATAAAAACAAGAGTCAAAATTCCGCCCACCCACAGCGCAAGGCCTACGACGTGAACCACTAATGAACCAATTGCAAGTGAATGCGAGCCACTTGATGCAGAGTGACTCTGAAAAATTGGAGCAATAACACCAATAATCGTAAGTATCAGAAGCGAAATAGTTGTGTTTACTCTCTTGATTCTCGCTGCTGAAAAAAGAACTACAAGCGTCACTAAAGTTTGAAAAAAGAAGTACTGACCAAGTGTTACTTGCGTAAGGAAGGAACGCATAACTGTTGGGTCAAAAGCTGCAGAAAAGGATTGACCTAAAATGTTAGCTAAAGTAAAAAATATAGTCCCCAAGTTTCCAACTAACCAGATAAGTGCTGATACTTGAAGAAGCGAACGAAGTTTTGCTGCAGAGGTTGAAAGCTTTCCTTCGGTATCTAGTAATAGAAAAGCCATTGCCAAGAGCGTTCCGACCACAGCAAAACTTGCCGTGATATTGAGAAACTTACTAAAAGTCACACAAGCACTTATAAGTGGGCCCGTCATTTATTCTTGAAAAGCTTTCTTGCGTAAAGTGAAAGTCCAACCAGTACTAAAAAGGCAAGCACAAGGAGTGCAATTACAAAAACGTTTGTACCCCAACTACTACTAGCGCTCTGCGTTTTTTGTGTTGGTGATGGTTGCGGTGCTGGATCAATAACACTTGGAGCTGAATAATTAAAAGTGAAACTTCCTTCAAGCGGATCTTCTCCATCAGTGAGCAATATGTAACTTACTTTGTAGATACCTGCATCGACTAAAGCTCGCAAACCAACACTGACATTCATTTGATCTACTGCGATAGTTCCATCATCAACGCGATTTCCTGCGGGATCCGTAACAGTGATTTCGTTTCCCTCTTCAAGCACTGCAATCTGAGCAGTAACTGTCACAGATGTGGGCATTGAAGTAATAGTTGCGCCGCTTATGGGCGATGTTGCAACGAGCGAATTAGCGTTGGCGGGTATGAGGGTAAAAATCGAAAGGGCGAAACTTGCAATGAATGCGCCTGTCTTGCCTAACTTCATGAGATTCCCTCTCCAGATTTCCCTCTATCGTCTCACTTCTTTACACTTTACTTCTACCCCCGCGAATCCCACGAGGGCTACCACGCAAGGAATGGAGCAGACGATGCCTACATATCAATATGCATGCAATACCTGTGGCCATGAATTCGAGGCTTTTCAAACTTTCGAAGAGGCATCGCTGACACATTGCCCAGAGTGCAATGGTGAAGTACGAAAGATTTATTCTGCAGTGGGGGTTGTTTTCAAGGGCTCTGGTTTTTACAAGACAGATTCTGTATCTAAAAGTTCAGCGAGTGTTCCAGCAAGTACTCCAGCACCGGCGCCAACACCTGCGCCTTCTGCTGACTAATTTTCGTGGTGTGGGGGCTTATCTAACTTAATCTCTTCGTCGCGACGATTCTGCTCGGCAGCATCTTCAGGATCAATCTCGTCCGAAGTCACTTTTTGAAAGATGTCGCTCATGGCACTAATTCTATCGCGCAAGTATCTATGAAGGAGAATGAAGATGTTTGAATCTCTAGGCAGATTCATTGTTAGACGTCGTAAAGGCGTGCTTATTATCTTTATCATCGGAATCCTCGCCGCTGGCGGGGTTGGTTCATTAGCTTTTGGAAAACTCGACTCAGGCGGTTACTCAGACTTAGGTAGTGAATCTTCAAAAGCTGCAACTTATCTCACCGAAAAATTCAAGGTGCAAGAACCCGTTGCAGTCTTAGTTATCGATTCCGGTAATTCACTTGTCACAGATCCAACAGTTACAACTGCGGCACAAAAACTCGAAGCAGAAGTATCTAGAGTGCACGGTGTAACAAAAACTCTTTCCTATTGGTCGACTGGCGGGGCTCCGGCTTTGAAAGCAAATGATTCGAAGGCCGCTTATTTATTTGTCTATGCCGATATCAAAGTCAATGACTGGGCAACTTTTGGTTCAATAGGTGCAGATATTCAAAAGACTTTTGATGGAAAACATGGCGCACTCACTGTTTACGCTTCTGGCGGCGGCGTCATAACTCATGCCATCAACAACAAAATTGGTAAAGATTTGAAACTAGCTGAATCAATTGCGATCCCACTTACATTCTTATTATTGGCATTTGTTTTTGGCGCACTCGTTGCATCAGCTATGCCATTAGTAGTAGGAATCAGCGCAATTCTTGGGGCTTTCTTTCTTATCTTTATATTTTCACTTTTTACCAGTGTGAGCGTATTTGCTCTCAATTTGATTACTGGACTTGGCTTAGGGCTAGGTATCGATTACGCCCTTCTTATGGTCAATCGTTTTAGAGAAGAACTGCACCACGGAAAAAGCGTTGAAGATTCAGTTATCGAAACCGTTGCAACTGCTGGAAAGACCGTCTTTTATTCTGGACTCACAGTATTCGTAACTTTGGCATCACTTCTATTGTTTCCGCTTAACTTCCTCAAATCTTTTGGAATGGCCGGTGTATCAGTTGTAGCACTTGCTGTATTAGGTGCGCTCATTCCGCTTCCAGCATTGTTAGCAATACTTGGTGAGAAAGTTGATAAAGGCGTCGTTCGCAAGAGCGGAATTACACCTAAAGAAGATGGTCGTTGGGCACACACTGCAAGAAATGTCATGAAGCGTCCCATCATTGTTGTTATTGGTTCATTAGCGCTTCTCGGCATTTTGGCGGCGCCAGTTGCAAATATCGCCTTTGCACAAATCGATTCACGTGTACTGCCCGTATCAGACCCCGCTGCAATAGCCGGAAAAGTTATTTCGGATCGATTCGATTCATTTGCGGGTAGCCCGATTGAAATTATTTTTCCTAATGGAGTTGGAAAAGAATCTGAACTTCAAACATTCTTATTACAAGTTTCGCATGTTCCCGGAGTCGCACGAATTGGTAACCCTGAAATCTTCGGTCGAGATATTCGCGTTCAAGCAATTCCATCCGTGAGTTCGCGCACCACAGAAGCAGAAGAACTCATTCACGCTATCCGTGATCTCTCCAAACCAGAAGGAATATTGATTGGCGGAGCAGCTGCAGATTTCACTGACTCTCAAGATGGCATTGCACATAAGTTGCCATGGGCACTTGGTTGGGTTGCTTTGAGCGTAATAATTTTGATCTTCGCTTTTACTGGTTCAATTATTTTGCCAATCAAAGCAGTGATACTCAATGCGCTCTCATTACTTGCAACGCTTGGTGCAATTACATGGGTATTTATTGATGGTCACCTCAAATGGCTTGTTGGAGATTTCACGGTAACTGGAACCCTAGATACAGGTTCCTGCATACTCGTTGCAGTCGTGGTCTTTGGGCTATCGATGGATTATGAAATCTTCTTATTATCACGCATCCGTGAAGAGCACTTAGCGGGCAAGAGCAATATTGAATCTGTAGCAACAGGTCTGCAACGTTCAGCACGTATCATCACAGCAGCTGCAGTATTACTTGCTGTTGTCTTTGGAACTTTCGTTACTAGTGGTGTGACTTCAATAAAAATGCTTGGCTTCGGAGTTTCATTGGCAGTAATTCTGGATGCAACAATTGTTCGAGCTTTGCTTGTTCCCGCACTTATGCGTTTATTCGGAGAATTCAACTGGTGGGCACCTAAGTCACTTCGCCGATTTACTCTCAAGCACTAATTACCTTTACCCTACCTACATGGATCTTCTAGCAACCTTGCAATGCGCTGACCAACCAGGAATTGTCCATGCAATGACCACAGCCATCTTGAATTGCGGTGGAAACATAATTGAGAATCAGCAATTTACAGATCCAACAACCCAAACATTTGTAATGCGTACTCGCTTTGAAACATCACAAGGCCGTGAGAGCGCGCAGAATTCACTCGACAAAGAACTAGGCCGATTTTCTCCCGACTTGTCACTGCGTCCTACTGCAGTCAAGCCTCGCGCTCTCATCCTTGTGACTAAGGAAAGTCACTGCCTTAGAGACCTTCTCTATTTATTCGAGCTCGGCGAATTACAAATTGAAATTCCTTTAGTTATCTCAAATCATCTAGAGCTACAAGACTTAGTTGAATCTCACGGAATTCCTTTCTTGTATTTACCGGTAAGTGCCGACAACAAGAGCGCACAAGAAAAAGAAATCCTTTCAAAAATCAAAGAACTCTCAATAGATTTCGTAGTACTTGCTCGTTACATGCAAGTTCTTTCCAAAGATTTTTGCAGTGTAATGTCTGGCAAGACCATCAATATTCACCATAGCTTTTTGCCAGGATTCAAAGGCGCTAAGCCTTATCACCAAGCGCACGACCGTGGCGTAAAGATTATTGGCGCAACTGCGCACTTCGTTACAGATGAATTAGATGAAGGCCCAATCATTGAACAAGATGTTGCCCATGTAACGCACTCTTCAACTGCGGAGGACTTACTAGCAATTGGTCGAGATATAGAAAGACGAGTCCTTGCAAAAGCAGTAAAGCTTTATTCGGAAGATCGCATCTTTATCGTCGGCAAACGCACAATCATTTTTTCATAAGTGTCCCCGGCGGGAGTTGAACCTGCGACCTACCGCTTAGGAGGCGGTTGCTCTATCCACTGAGCTACGGGGACTTACATTGAGTGAGTATCTTCTCAGATAACACCTATTGCTAATAATTTTCTATCAGATTAGGGTTGTAAACCTTAGAAGATGGAGTTATTTCCTCATGAGAGGCCAACAATGAAAGCGCTAGTAATTGGCGCTGGTGGCGTAGGTCGGGCAATAGTAAATATTGCATCCCGAAGATCATTTATTACATCAATGGTTATCGCTGATCGAGAACTATCACGTGCTGAACAAGCTGTAAATCGAGTCAATGATTCACGATTCTCTGCTGCGGAAGTCAATGCAGCCGAACTTGAAGATATAAGGGCACTTATTCGCAAGGCAAAACCTGACATCGTTATTAATGCTGTCGATCCTCGCTTTGTTATGCCTATTTTTCTTGCATGCGAAATCGAAAATACTAACTATATGGATATGGCGATGTCTTTATCGCGGCCACATCCGCATTACCCAAATACTGAAACTGGTGTGAAGTTAGGTGACGAACAATTTGCACGTGACTGGAACTGGGCAGAACGCAAGATTTATGCAATGGTCGGCATGGGAATTGAACCTGGCATGAGTGACGTCTTTGCGCGTTACGCATCGGATTATCTCTTTAGCCGAATTGATTCAATAACCATTTTGGATGGCTCAAATATCACTGTGGAAGGTCACAACTTTGCGCCATCATTTTCAATCTGGACAACTATCGAGGAATGTCTCAATCCACCAATAGTTTGGGAAGATGGTCGTGGTTGGTACACGACTGCGCCATTTAGCGAAATTGAAGTCTTCGATTTCCCAGAAGGTATCGGGCCAGTTGAGTGCGTCAATGTTGAGCACGAAGAAGTTGTCTTGATTCCACAGAAAATTGAAGCAAAGAAAGTAAATTTCAAATACGGTCTTGGCGCGCAATTTATTACAACGCTAAAAACAATTCATATGTTAGGCATGGATCGAAAAGAGCATGTAGATGTTCAGGGGGTTTCAGTTTCTCCACGTGACCTACTTGCAGCTTCACTTCCAGATCCTGCAACACTGGGTTCGCGCATGAAAGGAAAAACATGCGCTGGTGCACTTGTTCGCGGACTCAACAAAGAAGGTAAGCCTTACGCTTGCTACATGTATAACGTCGTAGATAATGAATGGTCTATGGCTAATTACGGTGACCAAGCTGTTGTTTGGCAGACTGCAATAAATCCTGTAGTTGCAATGGAACTTATAAACAAAGGCCTGTGGGTTCCAGAGGGTGTGAGTGGACCAGAATGGTTTGATGCAAAACCATTCTTAGATTTACTTGTTGAATATGGAACTTCATGGGAAATCCGCGAAGAAGATAGTTCAGATATTCATGTCTAATAAGGAATTCGATGTCGTTGTAATTGGATCCGGTTTCGGTGGTTCAGTTGCAGCGCTTCGTCTTCGCGAAAAAGGTTATTCTGTTGCGGTTTTAGAAGCTGGTCGCCGCTTTGAAGATAAGGACTTTCCAAAGACATCTTGGCGCCTAAGAAAATTCTTATACGCACCTAAGTTGGGTCTGATGGGTATTCAGCGAATACACGCCTTGCCAGATGTTTTGATTTTAGCTGGTGCTGGCGTTGGTGGAGGATCCCTTGTTTACGCCAATACTTTGTATCAGCCAGGTGATGAATATTTTCAAGATAAGCAGTGGGTAGGAATTACAGATTGGAAAAAAGAATTATTGCCTTGGTATGACCAAGCCAGCAGAATGTTAGGCGTTATCGAAAACCCATATTTTTCTAGTAGCGATAAAGCTATGCAAGAGGTTGCTACTGAAATGGGTGTCGGTCACACATTCAAAATGGCACCGCTGGGAATCTTTTTTGGTGAAGGTAAAGGCGTTGCTGCGAGAGATCCATTCTTTGGCGGCGTTGGTCCCGACCGTAATGGTTGCAAACAGTGCGGTGCATGCATGAGCGGATGTCATTACAACGCAAAAAATACTTTGCCTAAAAATTATTTAGGTCTGGCTGAATCAGCAGGTGCGCAAGTATTCCCTCTCACTACCGTTACATCATTTGCTCAATTGGCAGATAACCGATGGAGAATTCAGACAGTGAAAACTGGGCGATGGTTTAGCAAGAAAGAAGAGTTCATTGCTCACGATCTAGTTGTCGCCGCTGGTACGTACAACACGCAAAAACTTCTTCATAAAATGAAAAGTGGTGGCCAGCTTTCGCAATTATCAGATCGACTAGGCGATCTATCCCGAACAAATAGCGAAGCCCTTACTGGTGCGATCATGCCGAATACTGATATTGATTTCAGCGAAGGTAGCGCAATTACATCTTCCTTCTTTCCCGATCCGCAAACACATGTTGAGCCGGTGCGATATGGCAAAGGCAGTAATTCAATGGGTTTATTGCAAACTCTGCTTACAGATGGTTGGACACCTAAAGCTCGACGCAAGCATTGGATGAAGCAATTTCTAGCTAGCCCAATGCTGGTAGTAAAAATTCTCAATGTGCGTAAATGGAGTGAGCGCACCGTAATTGCACTTGTAATGCAGAATATTGATTCTTCGATAAAGGTAAGTGGCAAGCGCGGATTATTTGGTTTTCGTCTTACTTCTAAGAATGATTCGGTGCACCCAAATCCAACATATATTCCTGCTGCAAATGAAACAGTGCAGCGAATTGCAAAGAAATATGGTGGAACCGCTGGCGGAACAGTTGGCGATCTCATCGGTGCGCCATTTACGGCGCACTTTGTCGGCGGTTGTGTTATCGGTGCTAATGAACGCGATGGGGTAATTGATCCCTATCACCGAGCTTGGCGCTATCCAACATTGCATGTTGTCGATGGTTCAACAATTACCGCAAACCTTGGTGTCAATCCTTCGCTAACAATTACGGCTCAAGCAGAACGTGCTTTTTCTATGTGGCCAAATAAAGGGGAGCGCGACATTCGTCCTTCTCAAAAAGAAAAATACGTTCCAATCCCATTGATACAACCTAATAAACCTTTTGTACCTGCCGGGGCTGTCGGAGAACTT
>CAIOIJ010000115.1 GCA_903858325.1 uncultured Actinomycetes bacterium | reverse complement strand
GATCTCTACTGGGTTGATTCTCGTGAAAATAATCTAAGCGTTTCACCTCCCGAACTCATAGTCAGCGGGGCTTATCTCGTTGGATTAGACAGAAGCGGAAAAAATTTCGGGAGTGATATTGGCTTGACGCTTTCGATTGAGTCCGGTGAAGTGCTGCGAGTTCTCGACGCAACTTCTCATGGACGTTTGGTTGTGGTGAGCACCCATGGCTGAGCAAGAGTTACCTGTAGTCATTACTGCAATCGCAGATGCGCAAACTGAGGGATTTGTAGCAAGTGGATTATTTGCCCAAGGTTGGTCAGTTGTATTTCGTGCACTTGATACTGCATCTCTAAAGAATTATTTAGTCGCAAATCCTGTAATTGCAAAGAGTGCTCTCTTGCTCTTCACGCCGGATTTACGGCATTTAGATGCCGATATTTCTTTCGACATCACGCGTTTAGTAAAGCAATCAATTGGTTTTTCTGCAGATCTGACTAGATATCCGGAGTATCCAGGACTCTACGAAATTCCTAAGGATGTGACAGAGCTAGTAAGTCTTGTACGAGGTTCAATACGAAGCCCATTGATTCGACAACAAGGAGCTGTGCAGCATTCAACAAGACGCAGCCAAATAATCGCCATAGGTTCGGCGGGAAGCGGCGTGGGTTGCACAACTATTGCAATGAATATCGCAATGGAACTCAGCGTGCTTGAAAAACCAACGCTACTAATAGATGCTAATTTCAGAGCCCCTTCGATTGCAGTTCTACTCTCACTTCGAAACCTACTCAGTGAGGAAGGTTGGCGCAGTGTTGCGCCGATGTTAGCAATCTCGGAAATAACTCAAGTTCGCTCAAATAGCATCAATGAATTAATGACGCGAGCAATAGATGAATTTGATCAAATCATTATCGACTTGGGTTCGATATCGGGTCTATCAAATCGTCTTACAGATCAACGTTGGACATCAAGAATGACAACGTGGTCTTGTGACAATGCTGATGAGTTATGGATAATTTCAAAACCTGATTTGTTAGGTTCGCATAGACTCGATCAAGTTCTTCCGCTACTAGAAAAAACCGCTATGCGTGCGCAATTGGGATTTCTGCTCAATATGAAATCTCAAGGAAAAAAGGGTGATAGTGAAGAGGCGCGATTCCTAACCGCCATAACCGCACTTCGTCCACGAAGTATGCGCGTTATTGCTCGTGACGGCAGGTCTGTATTGGCTTCCGAAGAGGCTCATTCGACCCTCATCGAAGTAAATGAGCGTTCGCCGCTGAGAAAATCGATTGCAAAGATTGCCAGTGAACTCGCGCGCTAATCTCCAATATAATTGCTGAATGCGCGCATATCTTCCCCTCAGTCCTTCGGATATAGCCAACTTTCTCTCGACTAAATCAATTGCAGTCTCAAAGTTATATGCACCAACTATTAAGTTCTTGACGGCGAATGTAGATCACGATGAAGAAGAGATTGAATACATGCTCTCCTTGTTGGCAGCGCAAGATGCAATGAATCTTGTAACTACCGAGCCAAAAATAGCAACCTTGCTCGCTTTAGAAATCGAAAGTAAAGAGATTGCCGAAGAGGGAAGTGATTCAATCAGCCTCACCGGAGAATTACTTTGGGATCGCGTTGAGTGTTTATTTACTTGCGTTCTAGATGAAGAGGGCGATATTGAACTCACCTGGTATGCCACACAAGAAATCGAAGATCAGTTAGCAATTGTAATTGCAGGGAATAAGTAATTCATGCCTCAGTTTGAAAATATTCTTCAAGGCAGAAGTTCAATAACTTCTGAACAGTCACACCGCCTGCGCGAATTGATTGCAGATTGGCAACTCCTTTCAGATCTTTCATTTGCCGATTTAGTTCTATGGGTACCGCTTCGAAAAGATAGTAAGAGTTGGCCAACGGGACATGTTGCGATTGCCCATATTCGACCAACAACTGCTGCAACAGTTTTTACGCATGACATTATTGGCGAAGAGGCGCCATGGGGGAGTCGCCCAGGAATAGAGCGTGCGCTCTCTGATGCCGAAATTCAAAGAGATACCGAACCTGAACTAGTTGGTGAACTCCTCATCAAAGAAGAGACGATTCCTGTTATCTTCGAAGACCAAGTTATTGCAGTAATTTCGCGTCACAGAAATGCTGAACTAATGAGATCGCCTAGCCGACTCGAACTCAATTATCGCGAAATCGCGCACAATCTTTATCGCATGATTGCTGAAGGTAATTTCCCATATCCCAATGCAAATAGTCTTTTTGATCCAGCGCCACGCGTTGGAGATGGACTTATTCGTTTAGATGTAAATGGTGTTATTTCATATGCAAGCCCCAATGCTCGTTCTGCATTCAACAGAATGGGGTGGAACGGTGAGTTAGAGAGTTTCTCGCTCTCCGATGTTGCAGAAAAAGTTAGTAAAGAACGTCGTGATGCACACGAAGAAGGTTTGCAAACTCGTTTGAGTGGCAAAGCGTTGCGTCGCGTTGAGGTAGAAAACCCTGGTGGAACTATCGATTTACTGGTTCTGCCACTGATAAAAGGTGCAGACCGTATTGGTGCAATTGTTTTACTCCACAACGTCACCGAACTACGTAGACGTGAACGTGAGCTGGTAACAAAAGATGCAACTATTCGAGAAGTTCATCATCGGGTAAAGAACAACTTGCAAACTGTTTCAGCCTTATTGCGCCTTCAAGCACGACGAATAGAAGATCCAGCTGCGAGTGCTGCATTGGAGGAAGCTGTACGCAGAATCGCATCTATCGCCCTGGTGCACGAAACACTTTCGAGTAGCTCGGATGCCTCGGTTGCATTTGATGATGTTCTGAATCGATTAGTTGCTCATGCATTAGAGCTCAGTCCACGTATGGCAACGCTGCAAATTTTGCGCGATGGTGAATTTGGTTCTCTAGAACCTCGAATTGCAACCCCGCTTGCCCTAGTGGTTACCGAATTGATTCATAACGCACTCGAGCATGGTCTTGAAGCAAGTGGAACTGCGTTACAAATTTCAGTGAATAGATCAGATTCGCAATGTGAAGTAAGAATTAGCGATGATGGTGTCGGACTACCAAAGGATTTTGACTTAGCGCAATCATCAAACTTAGGACTTCAAATTGTGCGCACACTTACAGAAAATGAATTGAAAGGTGATCTAACGCTTCGTTCTTCAGAAAAAGGAACTGTTGCTCAGCTCAATTTTCCACTGAACTAATTAGTTAGAATTTCCCATATTCTGTTCAAGAAGACGTGCACGATTACGTGCAGCACGACGCTTCAATGCACGACGCTCATCTTCTGAAAGTCCGCCCCAAACACCTGCATCTTGACCGCTCTCAAGTGCCCACGCAAGACATGGTTCTTTAACAATGCAGCGATTACAAACTTTTTTTGCTTCTTCAATTTGTGTTATTGCTGGGCCAGTATTTCCGACAGGAAAGAAGAGTTCTGGATCTTCATCGCGGCAAGCCGATTGGTGTCGCCAATCCATGGGCATATCTCCTCTATCACCTCGGTTAGAGGCGCTGTACTTCATGAAAATACGACATCAACAATGATGCGCAAGGGTGTAAGTCTCCCTTCTATCGCCTTGATTCACAAGGAGATACGCGAAGAGATTTGATTTTACTTAGTGATATATCTCGCCTACGAGAGTGCCCCCGACAGGAATCGAACCTGTGCACCCGCCTCCGGAGGGCGGTGCTCTATCCCCTGAGCTACGGGGGCGCAGGTAATACAAGGTTATCAGCGGATGCAGATATTGATCACTACTGAAAGAATATGCAGATGATTGAGAGTGCATATTTCGCAACTGGTTGTTTCTGGGGTGCGCAGCGGCGATTTTGGCAACTCGATGGAGTGGTTGCAACAAGTGTGGGTTACATGGGTGGAACACGCCCTATGCCAACGTATGAACAAGTCTGTACGGGCGTAACTGGGCATGCAGAGACAGTCAAAGTTGATTTTGATTCAGAAAAGATTTCGTACCTTCGCTTACTTGAAGAGTTTTGGACCATGCATGATCCAACTTCGCTCAACAAACAAGGCGGAGATATTGGAACTCAATATAGAAGCGCAATTTTTACAACTTCGTCACAGCAAATGAAAGATGCGATCACGACTCGTGATATTTATGAAAAAGCAATCGCGGGTTCAGGGTATGGCGAAATCGTCACACAAATTCTCGACAGCGCAGGTATCACATATTTCTTAGCCGAGGAATACCACCAAGAATATTTGCTCAAGAATCCAAATGGGTATGACTGTCACTCCAGCACGGGCATCGCATTTCCAGTAGGGGAGCTTCACTCGTGAGTGAGAAGAAATATTCTGTAGAAATAAATGAAAGTGAGCTTCGCGCTAAATTAGATCCACTTTCTTATGATGTATTGCGTAATGCTGCAACTGAGCGGCCTTTTACTGGTGAATACACTGATTCTGACAAAGTCGGAGTCTATAAATGTAAAGCGTGCGCAGCGCAACTTTTTAGAAGTGAGACAAAGTTTCATTCGGGATGTGGTTGGCCATCTTTTTACGCTCCAACAAAAGATGATGCCGTTGAGCTTATCGAAGACCGATCACTTTTTCCTCGCGTGCGTACAGAGGTGCGATGTTCTGCATGTGGCTCTCATTTAGGTCATGTTTTTGAAGGTGAAGGTTACGACGTACCGACAGATCAACGATGGTGCATCAATTCTGTATCTCTTATTTTAGAAGATAATTAATAATCGAGTCCGCGAGTTTCATGAACTGCTTGATAGCAATACCAAGCGAAGACACTGCGATAAGGGCGTAATTTCTCACCTTTGAGATCCAATTTCTTTGCATCAATCTCATCTTTGTTCTTATGAATAATGTCCCATCCGCGACGTACTGCTAAATCACCTGTTGGCCAAATATCTAAGCGACCAAGTTGAAACATCATAAACATTTCAACTGTCCACCGGCCTACGCCCCACAATGAAGTTAGTGCGTCGTAGATCTCTTGGTCATCGTGTATTTGATCAATCTCATTGATAGGAATTGTCTTATCTAGTGCTGCATTGGAGATTCCCTTTATTGTTCGAGATTTTGCACCAGAGACGCCAATTTCTCGCAGTTGTTCATCGCTTAGATTTACTAACTTGCGTGGAGTTATTTCACCTTTGCAAAGTTTCACAAGTCGCTCATGAATTGTGGCAGCCGCCTTTGTGGCGAGTTGCTGTGAAATGACAGAACTAACTAATGATTGAAAATGAGTCTCTGTTGGTTCAAACTTTCCCAAAGTGCACAAAGGTCGACGCTCAATTAGGCCCGCAAACTTTGGATCGATTGTTGCGACCTGCGCAACAATACGGCGCATTTTTTGTGCAGAGTGAATGGCCATTACTAGAGAGAGAAGCTTGGATACTCATCACTGACGAGTAGGAATGCGTAACCAACAATTCGATTCCAGAAAGCAATTGTTCCTACAACGCCTTCAGCGCAGGTTTCAGGATATGAACCTGTAAAAAGGATGCTAAACCAACCCCACAACGTTAGGACCATCGAATAAATAATATAAATCAATCCGACAATATAGAGAGGAATTGCCAGGAACCATTTTACTAATGGTAAACCTCGGTTGAGATTCTCACCTTTTCCAATTTCTGGAAATGTAATACTGACTACATCGTTATCTTCGATTGATGGATATTCATCGGTAAGTAATAGAAGGTAGGCATCAACGCGAGTTTGCAAACCAAGAAGAGCTTCATTGAAAGTTAGTACATAACTTGGATAAAAACCACGAATAACGATTGCTAGTAGTGGCGGCACAACCAATAGACCGGCAGATGACCAGCTTCTTGAGGAAAAATCTGAAGCAAATGAGGCAGCGAAGATAGCTACCGGCACCACCAAGATAATTCTAAAGAAGGCCGTGACACGATTGCGGCCAGTAAGGGTTACATCAATTTCTGTTTCAATTTGGTTGCTCATGTGCCAATCATAGCCGTGCGTTATAGACCGAATGCTAAAAGAGAAGGTATTCTCAAACCATGAGTGACCGTGAAGTAAAAGCCCCTGACCTAGCAAGTTTGTTGCAACATAAAAGTGAGAAATGGACAGGATTCCCAAGGGATGTACTTCCATTACCGGTAGCGGAAATGGATTACCCGGTAGCGCAACCAATAAAGAAATTGCTGCATGACATGGTCGATGCATCTGACCTTGGCTACCTTGGCAATATTCCCGAGATGGGCACTTCGTTTGCTCACTTTGCACAAGAGCGGTGGAATTGGAAAGTTGATCCTCTACAAGTTCGAATTGGAACTGACGTTGGAGTTGCAGTCGTTGAGATTTTGCGAGTAATAGCTAAGCCCGGCGATAAAGTTCTTGTAAATTCACCTGTTTATCAAAATTTCTATACCTGGCTTGCAGAGACAGGAATGGAAAAAGTTGACGTTCCCTTTACTCGTACTGGAAACGAAGAAGAATCTAATAATCCTTGGGAAATGAATTGGCCAGAAATAGAGAAGGCATATTCCAGCGGAATCAAAGTTCACATGATTTGTAGTCCGCATAATCCATTGGGCCGCATCTACACCAAAGAAGAACTCTTACGCCTTGTTGCATTAGCTAAGAAGAATAATGTCATTATTATTAGCGATGAAATACATGCGCCACTTACCTATAAGGATTCAGTTTTCATTCCAACGCTTTCTTTAGGTGCCGATGCAGAGAATCTCTGCGTCACTGTTACGGCTGCAAGTAAAGGTTGGAATATTGCTGGCTTGAAATGCGCAATTATCATCACTCAAAGTGAACTCATGAATGAGAAGATGTCACATCTTCCATTTGCCTTGCACTATCGAGCATCACTTCCTGGTGCGTATGCATCGGCAATAGCATTCAAAGAAGGTGGTGTTTGGCTTGATACTGTGATTGAGAATCTCAATCAGAATAGATACCTCATACGTGACTTGTTGTCGGCAACATTGCCATCTGTGAAATATCACATTCCCCAAAATGGTTACCTTGCATGGTTAGACCTTTCAGCGCTGAACCTGGGCGATGATCCTGCAGCTACACTTCTCGAACGAGGCAAAGTCGCTTTCAACTCAGGGCATTTTTATGCTCCGCAAACAGCGCAGTATGTGCGTTTGAATTTTGCAACAAGTCCTGAAATTATCACTGAAGCAATTCATCGAATCCGAAAGGCGCTCTAATTGAGTTCTGACAAAAAATTACACCCCGAAACTTTTGCAATCACATCGGGGCGCCCTATCAGCCAAGCTGGCGCATCTCTCAATGTTGATATTTCACTCAACTCAACCTTCCAAGCTGGCAGTGGCCTCGGTTATGGTCGATATGGAAATGACACATGGAGTGCACTTGAAAGTGCAATAAGTGAATTCGAGGGCGGACAAACTCTTGTCTTCTCTTCAGGAATGGCTGCCATCAGCGCCGTATTTTCGATTCTTCCAATTGGCGCGCCACTTGTTGCATCCAATCAAGGTTACAGCGGTGTGATGACGCTGCTCAAAGGTTTTCATGAATCTGGAAGACTCGAAGTTCGTTTTGTAGATGTCACAGATAACCAAGCAGTTATATCTGCCCTCAAAGGTGCAGCGATGTTGTGGCTTGAATCTCCAACGAATCCATGTCTAGATGTTGCAGATCTTGACACACTTATTTCAACGGCTAAAAAAATGAATATCGGCGTAGCAATCGATAACACATTTGCCACGCCACTCGTTCAAAAACCGCTCGAGATGGGCGCAGATATCGTCATGCATTCTGTAACGAAGTTTCTTGCCGGGCATAGTGATGTTCTTATGGGTTCACTCTCAGTTGCTGATCCTGCATTACATAAACGCCTTGAAGATGCTCGCAAGTTCAACGGAGCAATTCCTGGCCCATTTGAAGCGTGGCTTGCACTTCGAGGTATGCGTACTTTTGTTCTCAGATTCGAAAAAGCTCAGACCAACGCTAAATATTTAGTTGAACAGATGAAAAACGATAAGCGAATTTCGCGAGTGCGCTATCCAGGGTTCGGCGCAATGGTTTCCTTTGAAATTGCAGGCGATGCCCTTGCGGCCGAGCGTGTTTGCGATGCTTCATCCATCATTACCCATGCAACAAGCTTGGGTGGCATCGAATCACTATGGGAGCGCCGTCGTCGCTGGGAGATCGAAAGTCATGTCGTACCGGAAAATTTGATTCGCCTTTCAGTCGGTTGTGAAAATCAAGAAGATCTTTGGGCCGACATCGAGAGTGCACTCCAAGCTATATAGAGAATATTTCTAGAAATAAGAGTATTTTTAAGGCATGGGAAAAGCGATACGCAGATTGATAGCAGCCTTCATGGTTGGCGCTGTGGCTTTTCGCGCAGTTGGTTCATTCCTTTCATGGATCGAAGGCCAAGAAGATTCTTCTGCTGAAGCCTGGATTGATGAAGATGAATTCGAAGACGCATAAGTGAGTTCTTCGCAATATATTCCGGGTACTTGCAATATAGGTACAGGTGAAATTCGACGCCGACAAGTTGTTGCACTCATTGGTCTAATTCTTTCAATCTCTTCATTCGTAACTTTGCTCATGGCAGGTGCACCACGAGGTGCGCGTTACGGAATATTTGTGCCACTCATGGTTGCTAGTGTCGGCTGGGTGCAATCTCGCAGTAAATTCTGTTTAGCATATGGTTTTGCTGGCACATTTAATATGGGAAAGCTTGGAGATATTTCCCGAGTAGCCGACAAGGCAAGCAAGGCTGCAGATCGTAAAACAGCACTTGCAATTTTGTTGAAGTCAACAGCAATTGCCGCAACACTTACATTGGTAATTGCAGTACTACCGTTTTAGACGACGCTTGTTCCATCTTTTCGTGTAGCAGTAAGACTTGCAACAGTAGTGACAATGAGCACCGTAATAATTGTCCCAAGACTAAATTCAAGTGAAACTTCAGGAATGTGTAATCCAATGAATTCATCAATACCGACACCATGCAGAGCTTCGAAAATCATTTTTACACCAATGAAAGCCAGAATAATGGAGAGCCCTTTTGAAAGATAAACAAGTCGTGACAGTAAACCTTCAAGCAAGAAATAGAGCTGACGCAGACCCATCAGAGCAAAAATATTTGCTGTAGTCACTATGTAAGGATCTTTTGTAAGGCCAAAGATTGCTGGAATTGAATCGAGTGAAAATACAAGATTAGTTAGCCCAAGTGCAATCAGAGCAATGGTAAATATGCTCACGCCTCGTTCTTTGAGAGTGGCAATAATTTTGCCCTCTTTCCATTCATCATCAGCATCTTCTGCAAATAGTTTGTACGCGGTATAAATAAGGAATGCCCCGAAGAAAAAGAAAATACTTGCAAAACGTGAAATGAGCGCAGCCCCAAGAGGGATAAGAAGTCCGCGAATTCCGATTGTGAGCATAATTCCCAAGAAGAGAACTAATTGTTGTTTACTCTTTTCAACTTTAAGGTGCGTCAAGATAATAATGAATACGAAGATATTGTCTACAGAGAGTGCATATTCGGTAAGCCATCCAGCAAAGAATTCTCTTTGGCCTTGATCACTTGACCACATAGGTAAGAAGAATCCAAAGACCACGGCAGCGCCAACATAGAAAACAGTCCAGAATGATGACTCGAGGAGAGTGGTCTCCTTATTTCTGCGAAGGACTGCAAGTAAAAGATCAAAAGCAATCACGGCTGCAAGGACGCCTATCGTGACGAACCATGTAGTTGTAGATGTCATTGCGCTATTCTTGCACAGCCGAGTTGATAAATAGTTCGCAAAGAAGATTGCTCAAGGGGGAAATATGTCTCAAGAAATCGTAGGTACCTATATCGCCAATTGCGCTGCGTTTGAGAATGTTGTGCGCTCCATTGGAGCCAATGATTTATCGAGAATTGCGAAAGAAGGCGAATGGTCAGCAGCATTTGTGATTCACCATATGGCCGATGCCGATATGCACTTTGCGACAAGATTCTTACACATACTCACTGTAGACAAACCTGCGATTGTCCCGTTTGATGAGGATGTTTACCCTGATCGTTTGAAATATTCTGCGCGCGATGCCCATGATTCATTAGCAAGCATCCTTGGTCTGCATAAAGTTATTGGCAACATACTTTCACTAGTCGATGATAGTGATTGGAAAAGAGTTGGTATTCATTCTGAAAAAGGTGAAGTTACCCTTGCCGAGGTACTAACGCTTGCCAGCAATCACACCAAATCACATATTGGGCAACTACAAGAAATAATTTCTAACCTTTAGGAAGACGTTTTTCTAGATCTCTCACAAGAGCATGCATTTCTTGCGATATTGCTTTTAGTTCCTTGAGTTCTTCATGCGCAATTGTTCGGGCCTCTTTTGCTAATTCGAATTCTGCAAGGCTGGCAAAATGTGTTTCATCAATCTTCTTCTCAACGCTCTTTGACTGAACATTCTGTCCGACCATAATTATGGAAAGCAAAACCAATTGCAGGAAAGTTTGGGCAATCCACGAAACAATCACAATTGTGTCGCCGGACTTGATTGCTGTCGGCAAAGAGATGAGAGCGATTGCAGCAAAGAGATAGGCGCACCACATGGTGGCCACAGCACGTGTAATTCTTTCGGCGATACGCTCATTGACTTTATTTATAAAATTCATAGTTCAACGATAGCGAAAACCCCTGGCGCCAATGGCACCAGGGGTTCATTCACCCAAGGAGTTGGGAACTATTTATGCTGAAGGTGTCGCAGAAGCTGATGGACGCGCAGCTTTTGGCTCACGCGGTAACTTCTCTGGACGAGTTGGCTTGATTGGTTCAGTGGGCTTTACAGGAAGGACACCGAGTGCTGTTACTGCGGTATCTCGCACTGCACTTGCAGCAGCAATTGCACTCTTCCTTGCAGTGAGGGCAGCGCTCTTTGCCTCTGCAGTAGTCGCAATTGCGATTGCTGCCTTATAGTCTGCGATCGCTTTATCCACGGCGGCTTTGAAAGTTGTATTTATAACTTTACGTGCATCATTACGTGTTTTCATTGAATCACGGAATGAGTTCATATCACCCTTGAATTTCTCCATGGCTACTTTATGAAGTGCTAGCGCAGCATCGTATGCAACCTTATTTGGATTTGGAGTTGCATCAGCGAATGCGGTTGCAGAACTTCCAAGAAATAGTCCCGAGGTTAGAGCTAAAACAACGATGCTCTTCTTGCTCATATAACTTACTTTTTTCATAGCTACCCTTCGTGGGAATCCATTTATAGCCTTTGTGGCTATGGGGTAATACTCCATCGCCACTTTGTGGTTTTCCTGTGAGAATCTTACGAGGAGCTTGTCACTTATTGGTTTTCGCTTCAACTCGTGCAAGAGTTACTGCATGGCTGAATTGATCATGATTGTCGATGATGAACCAGGAGTACGCGATCTACTTCGGGATACTTTGCGCATAGCCGGGTTTGAGACAATCGAAGCCGACAATGGAATGTCAGCCCTAACAGTTTTACGTTCACATAAACCGGAACTAATCATCATCGATATAAATATGCCACTTATGGATGGCTTTGAGTTAGTAGAACGCCTTCGAAGTACGGGGGATCAAGTTCCAGTTCTTATGCTCACTGCACGTAGAGATCAGCAAGATATCTCGCGAGGTCTAACAATAGGTGCCGATGATTATGTAATAAAGCCATTTGGTCTTGAGGAATTGATTTTGCGAGTCAAGGCAATAATTCGTCGTTCAAAAAAATCTATTGAAGCTTTACGAATTCTAAAATGCGGACCGATAACTCTCGATGAAGAATTACATAAAGTGACCTTCAACGAGAACGAAGTCAATTTATCACCAACTGAATTTCGCTTACTGCAAATGCTGATTGAAAAGAAAGGCAGAGTCCTTTCAAAAACGCTTCTTTTAGATGAAGTCTGGGGGATTACCTTTGAATCCGAAAGCACTGTTGTAGATACTTATATTTCATATTTGAGAAAGAAATTGCACAGAGATGGATATGAAGGAATCAAGACAATACGTGGTGTCGGCTTTCAAATAACCGAACCGAAAGAGCGCGCATGAATGTGAAATTTCGACAAGTAATTGGAGCCATCCTTCTTACCTCGATTATTTCATTTCTAATTGGAAGTTTCGCAATTTGGAGTTCTTACCACGCAGATCTCAACCTTATTGATAGATCTTTGCATGAAGTAGCAGCAGAACCATTGATACATCCGCAAGATGCAATAAATGAAGCTCTGGCTTATGCCGACATGAATAGCGTTGATGTTGCTATTGCTTTTTTCGCACCACCAAGTGAAGTAACTATTCTGCGAGAAGCCAAAGAATTGGCACAGCTGTCAATTGATAATGGTGATTTACTTCGCTCCCTTACCGGTCCTACTTTTCTCCATAGTAATCAACATGCGCGCGCAATATCTATGAAGTTGCCAGAAGGTGAATACCTGTTATTTGCTATTTCTACTCATGACTTAGATCGAAATCTACGTTCTAATGAGGTACGCCTTTTAATATTCATTTTAATTGCAAATTTTCTGGCAGCTCTTGTAACTATTTGGCTTACCAGGCGCCAACGAGCTCTGAGCGAAAAAGAACAGTTACGAAAAATGCAGGAGTTTCTTGGTGATGCCGCACATGAATTGAGAACACCGCTGACTGTCATAAAGGGGTATGCAGAACTTTTAGCCAAGAAGAAAATGCCTAGTCAGGCAGATGAGGAGAGAGCATTCGATCGCTTAGAAAGTGAAATATCGAGAATGGATTCCCTGATTACTGATCTCCTTTTATTGGCTGAATTAGGAGAAGCGTCGAGCGTTATCAAAAGCAATTTCAATTTGAGTGAACTCCTAAGAAATCACGTGAACGATTTTCAGGTTATTTCACCTACTCATCCCGTGCGAATCGATATCGATGAAGGAATTGAATATTTAGGATCACAAATCCATATTCACAGAATGATTCAAAATGCACTTGTAAATATTGACAGGCATACCCCCAAGGAATCACCCGTCGCGATTTCACTGACCGTCAATGGCAAAGTAATTTGCTTGGTAATTGAAGATGGTGGACCGGGTCTCAACGAGAGTGCATACGGTGAGAGCATCCGTTCATTACAACGATTTGATCGTTCAAGATCGAGAGAAACGGGTGGAACGGGGCTTGGGATGAGCATCATGAGTGCAGTTATATCTATGCATAATGGCTCGCTGTCATTGCGCAAAAGTACTTTAGGTGGCCTTGCCATTGATATCAGATTGCCGATATCTCGCTAGAATATTTCTATGCTCAATGTGCTTTTTGTTTTACTTCTCTCATTGATACTTCTCTCATTGGCTTATGTAATTCGATCTGTACGATCAATTCATAGAAAGCTCAATAAATTGGCACAGCCAAGTCGCGAGCTAGAAAATAGTATGAAGAGCGTAAGTAAAGAGGCTTGGCAACATTATCGCCAAGCAGAATATTTTGCTCAACTAACAACTTTGATTAAGTTCAACGCCCCATTGCCCCCAACAAGAAGTTGGGCAGCATCTCCGGATCTATTACTCACTCTGACAAGAATTGTTCGCAAGAATCGTCCGAAACTCATCGTCGAACTTGGCTCTGGCATCTCTACTTTAGTAATGGCAAAAGCTGCAGTAGGGCGAGTAAAGATTGTAAGCATTGACCATTCAGAAGAGTTTGCAGCTAAGACTCGTGAATTGTTGAAAGAGCATGGCGTTAGAAATGTTGAAATTCGAGTAGCGCCGCTAAAGCCACATGCATCTGGAGTTGAATGGTATGACCTGGCCTTGCTCAAGAATCTTAAGAATATAGATTTACTCGTTATTGATGGCCCACCTGGATCTAAGAATCCTAAGGCTCGCCAACCAGCGCTCAAAGAATTTCAAGATAAATTATCAGTAAAGGCAGTCGTCGTTATTGATGATGTGAACCGTACTGGTGAGCGTGAATTAGCAGAACTCTTTTCTAAAGCTTTCCCAAAGAAAGAACTCGAGATTTTCGCGCACGAAAAAGGAAGCGCAGTTATCTCCTAAATTACTTGTTGCTAGTAACGCTTACTTTAGAAGCAAATGTTAGACGTAAAACAATTTGGTCTGGATCAATAGTTCTACTGGAGCTCATTGTCGATGCAGCATGGTGCAATAAATCGGGAATGTCTTTATCTATCTTCTGGGTAAATGCAAGTGCGCGCTTGATTGCAATAGATGCATTCTCATTTTGTGAACTATAGCCACCAATGACTTGAGCAAATATGACTTCAGTCGTTGATGGTAGAGATTCGTTAGTAATAAAGGTCTTTACATCATCTTCAATCAATGTTGGGTCGTACGTTGTATACAAAATATCGAGATGCTTGGCATAAATATTTGAATATGTGTAGAGCGTAGAACCTTGATTCTTTGTAACTAGGTTTGAATTACCATTGAAAGTTGGAACGAAGGAGATTGTCGCTAAGAAAACCACCATAAGCGCTAAGAAAAGGTCGGCATACATCCAGCCCGCTTGGGCCGTGGTGTCTTCCTGCTCTTCTACAACTGGCTTTTTTCTCATTTAGCGCTCGTCTTCATTCCTTCTATTTTCAAGTGCGCGTTGAGTAAGCACTAACTTTGCTAAATCTTTCTTGATCCCATTTCCCGAGAAAATCTTCTTATTTGTTGTTTCAATTCTCTTGGTTGTCTCTGAAAGGGAATTAGAGCTAGCTATGAGGTTTTGTACAGAGGATGCTAATCGCGCGGATATATTCGTCGAATTTACGCTCTTCTTATCATGCAGATATTCCATTATGTGAAGACCTAAGCGAATACGTTCATTTTCGATTAGTTCGCTATCAGAATTACGAAGGGCAATTCCGCGTTCGTGCATATAGGACGCAACAAAGCTAAGTGCGATAACAATCAAAATGATCAAAAAGTCGAGCTCGGCAACATTTGCAATAGTCCACGTTTCAGGCAAAATCTTGTAACCATTTTGCCAAAATTCGAGGAAGTTCACAGTTGTAGCGCCATTGAGCTCAACGAATTTTGCAAAAGCCTTAGTAGCTTCGCTCACTGCTTTCCAGGTAAGCGCAACTGGAAAGTAGACCAGAATATTTCGGAAAATAGCAACATATCTACCACGGTGTAAATATCTTGCTCCAGCATTGCTATCTGGGTGAGGCAGGTATTGCAACGGATCTATTGATGCCCACATTGAAATATTCTTGCGCTTCTCAATGGCTTCGATAAGTCCAAATAGATATGGATCATCTGTAACATCATTTTCGATAGCCCAGTTGGCGCACTCTTCGGCAATTTTTGCTGCTTCAGCCGAAGCATTGCTCATGCGTCTATTGTTTGTTGCCATCAGAACCTCTCCTTATTGAAAAATGAATTGTCACGTTTAGAGAATTGGAACGATGGTGTGACTAGTAGTTGCCAATTGTACAGCCGTGTTTTGGTCTGGATCGAAAACCTCGATCTGGAAATCGGAGGATTTGTAGGCAAGGTAGATATTATTTGGAGAAACTTTGTTGTAATAGATGATTGCGCCATCACTGGAGCTAAAAGTCACGCCATTTGATTGATTACCCGCAGCAACCGTGGCCGCGAAAGCATTGGCTTGCTTGTAGGTTGCGATAACTCGATAGTCAGGCTTGGTATCAGAAACTCCTGTGCCTTTAGGTAAGTACCGAACATAGATTTGATCCGTATTACCAGCATTGAGCGTGTACTTTGCACCTTTCATTGGGCCAGCCCAAAAGACTGTCTGTCCTAATTCTTTTACTGCAGCTTTTAATTCTTCTTCAGTTAGAACAACTCCACCCGAAATTTTTGCTTGAAATGAAGTTTGATCAGTGACCACTGGGTCTGAAGGCTTTGAAATAAAGTAAGTACCAGTAATTGAAATTGCAGCAGTAATAAGTACTACAAGAAAAAGTTTTGAACCGCCAGTACTTCGACGAACTTTCTTCTCGCGCGACTGTGGTTTTTTGCTTTCGGATGCACTACCTAATTGAGATGCAAAGCTCTTAGGAAGTACTCGACCTTCGAGTGACTCGAACTCCCTGTAAGAAGTTTCGGGATGACCACTGAGTACGAGTTCGTAAGAATCGGTTACAACTTTTTTAGTTGCAGTTCGCTTTGCAGGTGCCTTCTTTGCAACGGCCTTCTTAGCTACTGCTTTTTTAGCAGGCGCTTTCTTTGCAACGGCCTTCTTTACTGTCGCCATATTTATTTCGCTCTCTTCTTGGTCGTTGTATTCAATTAGTGGCTCTTGGCAAACACAGTAATTGTGTTTCCCTTTTTGCTACAGGTACCAAAAGTAACTGCTCCCTTGGCAGAAACACACATCGACATCTCTGTATATCCTGCAAAGAGGGGAGTGATGGCTGGTTGTGCCTGGGTATTTGCACTCTTGCTTGTTTTTGAAACAGTAAGTGCGCCAACTGGAGGAGTTGATGGAAGAAGTGTGCATGAAACATGGATTACTCCACCAGAGATAGAGACTCCACTTACATATTCACCAGCTGCGCAATTGGCTGAGCTATCAGCAACTGAAGTACCAGCTGGTCCCGCAGGTCCGGCTGGACCTGTTGCACCTATTGCACCAGCAGCTCCCGTTGCACCAGCAGGTAATGTGAAGTTAAGAATTGCAGCCGCAGGAGTTCCTGTAGCAGTAACAATTGCAGAACTTCCTGCAGCACCTGTTGTAACAGTTCCGATAGTTACAGTTGCAGCGCCATCTTTACCGGCAGCTCCTGTATCTCCCTTTGCACCTGCTGGGATTACGAAGTTGAGTCGAGCCGCAGTATTTGAACCAGCATTTGTAACTGTTGCACTTGCACCAGCGGCACCTGTTGTAACAGTTCCGATAGTTACAGTTGCAGCGCCATTTGGACCTTGAGCGCCAGTAGCACCGGTTGCACCAGTTGGGCCAACAGGGCCTACCAAACTAGTTCCACTCGTTGGCCATGATGAATTTCCACGAGGACCAAATAAAGTATTTGAAGATGTATTAATCCAGAAGTCACCTGAAGTTCCATCAGAACTTCGTGGATCACGTGTTCCGCTAAGAACAGTATTTCCATCAGCGCCAGCAGCACCTGTTGCACCCGTTGGACCAGTTGCACCAGTTGCACCTGCAGGAATTGTTAGCGTTAGCTTCGCTGCAGTTGATGTACCTGTATTTGAAACGGATGCAGAAGATCCTGCAGCACCAGTGACAACTGCGTTGAATGAAACTGTTGCAGCTCCATCTTTACCTGCTGCACCTGTTGCACCAGTTACTCCTTGAATTCCTTGTATGCCCTGAATACCTTGAGCACCAGTATCACCCTTTGCTCCCGTTGCACCAGTTAGACCGGTTGCACCTTGAGGAATCACGAAGTTCAAACGTGCAGCAGTAGATGTTCCTGCATTTGTAACTGTTGCAGAAGTACCTGCAGCACCAGTTGTCACAGTTCCAATTGCAACTGTTGCAGACCCATCAACGCCATCTTTACCTGCAGCACCTGCAGCACCTGTTGCACCTGTTGCACCTTGTGGAATCACAAAGTTCAAACGTGCAGCAGTTGATGATCCAGCATTAGTAACTGCTGCTGTTGCACCAGTAGTCACGGTTCCAATTGAAACAGTCGCAGAACCGTTGACGCCATCTTTACCTGCAGGGCCAACCAAACTTGTTCCACTTGATGGCCACGAAGAATTTCCACGTGGACCGTACAAAGTATCTGTTGAAGTATTGATCCAGAAATCTCCTGCAACGCCATCACTACTTTGTGGATTTCGCGCACCATTGAGAAGAGAATTTCCATCTGCTCCAGCTGGACCAACAGCACCTGCAGCTCCAGCTGCGCCTTGTGGAATCACAAAGTTCAAACGTGCAGCAGTAGATGTTCCGGCATTAGTAACTGTTGCAGAAGAACCTGCAGTACCAGTTGTCACTGTTCCAATTGAAACAGTTGCAGAACCGTTGACGCCATCTTTACCAGCTGCACCAGCAGCGCCAGTTGGGCCTGCAGGGCCAACCAAACTTGTTCCACTTGATGGCCACGAAGAATTTCCACGTGGACCGTACAAAG
>CAIOIJ010000114.1 GCA_903858325.1 uncultured Actinomycetes bacterium | reverse complement strand
TGCAAAAGCAGCGCTGGAATCAACATCTCGTTATTTAGCACGTGATCTCGGTCCAGAAAATATACGGATTAATCTCGTTGCTGCTGGCCCCATTCGCACGATGGCTGCAAAATCTATTCCTGGATTTGAAGAGTTTGAAAAAGTTTGGAATGAACGATCACCACTGA
Organism: uncultured Actinomycetes bacterium; assembly: GCA_903858325.1. Lineage (GTDB taxonomy): Bacteria > Actinomycetota > Actinomycetes > Nanopelagicales > Nanopelagicaceae > Planktophila. The sequence goes on along the minus strand of CAIOIJ010000114.1, from coordinate 13,362 downwards.
CATGGGATACAACTGACCCAATTCCTGCAGCCCAAGCAACGGTGGCACTGCTCTCTGATTGGTTCCCAAAGACAACTGCGGAGATTATTCACGTCGATGGCGGCCTTCATGCGATGGGTGCTTAGGCGCGAATTTCTCTATTTGGGCTCGCTCGGGTAATCTTTGCACCAGACCAGTGGCTCCGGCCGCTGCAAGAGGAGTTACCGCTCCCACCTTCTTCGCTTATAGCGATTTGGTTCGTCGGGTATGACTAAAGGATTTCCTCCTTTTTCTAGCCCTTGCGGTTGCGATTTTTGTAGCGCTTGATTCACTAGAAGCGTTCGACACAACCATAAGGAGCACAAATCACAACAGAACCGCGCATCAACGATCGAATTCGCACACCTCAAATTCGTCTCATCGGTTACACGGGAGAACAAGTTGGAGTTGTAGATATCGATACAGCGCTAAAGATGGCAGATGAAGTTGGTCTCGACTTAGTTGAGATTGCACCAGATGCTAATCCGCCCGTATGCAAGATCATGGACTTCGGAAAATATAAGTACGAAGTTGCACAGAAGGCACGGGAAGCGCGACAGAACCAGACCCACATTGTGGTGAAGGAAGTGCGATTGACACCAAAGATTGAAACTCACGACTACGAGACCAAACGTGCTCAAGTTGAAAAGTTTCTCAAAGGTGGCGACAAGGTGAAAGTTACGATGAAGTTCCGTGGAAGAGAACAAACGCGTCCTGAGTTGGGTTACAAAATGTTGCAACGTCTTGCACAAGATGTTGCAGAAGTGGCCTTCATTGAATTCGCCCCAAAGCAAGAGGGACGAAACATGACGATGGTCCTGGGTCCAACGAAGAAGAAGACAGAAGCAGTTGCAGAACAGAAAGCAGCACGCAAAGCGAAAGCCGAAGCTGCAGCTGAGACAACCGAGTAAGGGAGCATGTAATGCCAAAGATGAAGACACACAGTGGGGCGAAGAAAACCTTCCGCGTCACAGGTACAGGAAAGATCATGCACGAGCGCGCTGGTAAGCGCCACCTTCTCGAGCGCAAATCCTCACGACAGACACGTCGCTTGAGTACAGAGACTTCAGCAAAAGCAACCGTAACAGTGACAGCCAAGCGCATGCTTGGTTTGAAATAAGGAGCGTGACTAAATGGCAAGAGTAAAACGTGGAGTTCACGCAGCAAAGAAGCGTCGTACAACTCTCGAGCGCGCAAGTGGATACCGTGGACAACGTTCACGTCTTTTCACTAAGGCGAAAGAGCAAGTTACACACTCAATGGTTTATGCATTCAACGATCGCAAAGATAAGAAAGGCGATTTCCGTCGCCTTTGGATTCAGCGCATCAATGCAGAGTGCCGTGCAAATGGACTTACATACAATCGTTTCATCCAAGGCCTCAAGGCTGCAGGAGTCGAAGTTGATCGTCGTGTTCTTTCAGAGCTTGCAACAAATGAGCCAGCAACATTCAAAACACTTGTTGATGTTGCTCGTAAAAGCTTAATCTCTGCTTAATAGGCACCAATGATTGAGAGCCTTCATTCGCCACATATTGCGCGAGTGAAGGCTCTTATTGGTTCTCGGGGAGTAAAAGAGCGCCGCAATTCTGCTCAATTTGTTGCCGAGGGAATTCAAAGTGTTCGTGAAGCGCTTACATATCAAAACGAGATAACAATCGATACTTTGTATCTAACAAGTAATGGGCGCAATCGTTTAGAAAGTTCGCTTGATTTAGCAACTATAAATATCGTAGATGTCTCCGATGAAGTCATGGCCGCAATATCTGAAACAATTACACCACAGGGAATTCTTGCAATCTGCAAAATTCCGCAGCGAAATATTGCGAACTTCCAACTTACGGGCACTAGTCGCATTATCTATCTCTCAGAGATACAAGATCCTGGAAATGCAGGAACAATAATTAGGTCCGCAGATGCAATGGGTATGAGTGCAATTATTACTTCGCCTGGAAGCGTGGATATCTATTCACCAAAGGTAGTTCGTTCAACTGCTGGTTCTCTGTGGCATATTCCTGTGTATGAAGACATTGCATTAGAAGCGCTAACTTCTATTTTTCCATCAACACAGATCTTCACTTTGGGCTCGCAAGGTGCAACCGAGCTTTCCCAATTGCAGGTCAGCAGTGATTGCATAGCCATCTTTGGAAATGAAGCCCGTGGAATATCAACACCATCGAATCTTCAACAGGTGAGTATTGCCATGCCAGGAAATGCCGAAAGCCTCAATCTTTCAGCTGCTGCATCAATTGTCATGTATCACCTTTCAAATATCCCGACCTCTACTAACTCGTCGCGATAGAGTTCGCGTCATGAATGCACAAGAAGTTGCGGGCTGGGTAAAAGATGCCGAAGCCGCCTTCCTTGCAGCCAGCGATTTAGATGCCCTCAAGATTGCGCGTTTAGCGCACACGGGGGATAAGGCTGCGATATCCCTTGCTAGCCGCTCTCTTGGAACCCTCTCACCAGATGAAAAGGCATCCTTTGGAAAAATAATTGGTGAGGCAAAAGGACAAATTTCTCTTGCACTTGAAAATGCAACGAAAAAATTAGAAGCGCAACGAGATCAAAAAGTTCTACTTGAAGAAGTTGTCGATGTAACTCTGCCAGCGAGCAGAATGCATCGCGGTGGACTTCATCCAATCACAATCATTAAAAATGAAATATCAGATTTCTTCATAGAACAAGGTTTCTCTGTTGCCGAAGGGCCTGAAATGGAATCAGGGTGGCTCAATTTTGATGCACTCAACATTCCCGCCGACCACCCAGCACGTACTATGCAAGATACTTTTTTTATTGAACCTCTCGAATCAGGAATTGTCTTGAGAACGCAGACATCGCCGGTTCAGATTCGCACCATGCTGACTCAAGAACCGCCTATTTACATAATCTCTCCTGGTAGAACATTTCGAGCTGATGAATTAGATGCAACTCATAGTCCGGTATTTCATCAAGTTGAGGGCCTTGTCGTTGATCGCGGAATCACCATGGCGCATCTGAAAGGTACTCTCGATAATTTTGCGCAACACATGTTTGGTCCTGATGTAACGACTCGACTTCGACCAAGTTTTTTCCCATTCACCGAGCCAAGTGCTGAGGTAGATATTTTCTTCAATGGTCGCTGGATCGAATGGGGCGGTTGTGGAATGGTCAATCCTAAAGTTCTACAAACATGTGGGATCGATACAGATATTTATACAGGTTTTGCTTTTGGTATGGGTCTTGAACGTACATTGATGGTGCGTCACGGAATTACAGATATGCATGACATTGTTGAAGGAGATCTTCGCTTCACCCGTCAGTTTGGTATGGGGTTGTAATGCGCGCACCGTTATCGTGGCTACGAGAATTCGCAGCAATTCCAGCAAATACGAAGGCCGAAGAAATATCGGATGCTTTTATTCGCGTTGGTTTTGAGGTCGAAGAAATCATTATCCAAGGCAGCGACCTAACGGGACCACTGGTTGTGGCGAAAGTACTTGCAATTGAAGAGCTCACGGGCAATAAGAAAGCTATCCGCTATGTTGAATTAGATTGCGGTGAAAAAGAGAGCCGCTTCGTTATATGCGGTGCTTCCAATTTTGCAGTAGGTGACTTAGTTGTAGCTGCACTTCCAGGTGCGGTTCTTCCAGGAAACTTCGCAATCTCTGCGCGCGAGACTTATGGCAAAACAAGTAATGGCATGATCTGTTCGTCGCGCGAACTTGGTTTAGGCGAAGACCATTCCGGAATCATTGTTCTACCAGCAAGGAGTCTTGCAGTTGGTAGCGATGCAATTGCGGCACTTGAAATCAATGATGTGATTTTTGATATTGCAGTCAATCCAGATCGCGGTTATGCACTTAGCATTCGTGGTTTAGCGCGCGAAATTGCTGGTGCGCTCAACGTTGCATTTACCGACCCAATTAATGCAATCAAAGAGTTGAAGTTTGAGAAGTCTGGCGATGGCGTAAAGCCAGTGCTAGAAGATGGGGCTTCAATTTTCTACCTTCGCACACTCACCAATTACAAAGCAGATTCAGTGACACCATTATGGATGTCTCGCCGAATTGAAAAAATGGGAATGCGTTCCATCTCCCTCGCTGTAGATATTACTAACTATGTGATGCTCGAATTAGGACAACCTTTACACGCCTTCGATCGTGCAAAAATTCAAGGTAACTTACGAATTGGGCGCGTCAAAGAAAATCAGAAGTTTAGAACTCTTGATGGACAAGAAAGAAATATCACTGCCGAAGATCTTATGGTTATGGATGACCGAGCACCGTTGGCCTTGGCAGGAACAATGGGCGGGTTAGATTCTGAAATAACCGATGCAACAACTGACTTAGCTCTTGAAGCAGTACGTTTTGATCCCATTGCCATAGCTAAGAACTCTCGTCGACATAAACTTTCAACAGAGGCTTCCAGACGTCTAGAACGAAGTGTCGATTCGTCGTTAGCGCAGTATGCCTCGGCGCGTTTTGCTCAATTACTGATCGAACTCGGCGGTGCAACGCATGTAGAAACACAGAGCGCTGGCACGCAAAACTTACCTTCGGAAATCAATTTTGATCCCGCATATATCTCGCGGATTCTAGGACTCGAGATCGATGCAAAAAAGATCGCGAAAATTCTCGAAGTTATCGGTTGCACTGTCTCCAAGAATTTCACGATACAACCGCCATCATGGCGTTGGGATTTAACGCAACCTGCTGATTTAGTTGAAGAGGTTGCGCGCATGATTGGATACGACGCTATCCCTTCGCTTTTGCCGCCTCGCCCACGCCATGCCTCGCTCACCTGGCAACAAAAAAGAATTCGCATGATGTCTATGGCACTTGCCGCACGCGGCCTATCAGAAGTGCAAACTTTTCCATTCACTAGCGATGCAATTATCGAATCGATGGGTTATGTCAATGAACGCGCAAAGACATATCGAATCGCCAATCCCATGTCTGAAGATTTTCCAGTTCTTCGCACGCATCTATTACCAGGACTGGCAGCGGTAGCAGCACGTAATATCGGCCGTGGAGCAAGGGACTTCGCAATATTCGAAATTGGTTCAATTTTCCGTAATTCACAAGAACTCATTCCTGCGATCTCGCCAGAACTTGGCAAGAAACCCACACCCGCAAAGATTTCGGAAATATTTGCAAGTATTCCTATGCAACATCTACATCTTGGCGCCATATTGGTAGGAAAAGTTGAAGATGCGAGTTGGCGTGGAGCTTCGCGCGATTACGAATGGAGCGATGCAATCGCTGTGGCACAAGAGATGCTTGGCTTATGCAATTTAGAGGCCAGTATTGTGCGTTCGGATTTTGCTCCTTGGCATCCGGGTCGTTGCGCCGAACTAATCATTGATGGAAAGCCAGTTGCGCACGCAGGAGAGTTACACCCACGAGTGATCGAACAATTTGCTCTGCCTGCCCGCAGCGTCGCATTTGTCATCAATGTGAGTGCGCTTCCACAATCTCCTCGTGTTCGTGCTCAGAGCGTTGGCGCCATGCCGCCGGCGCTGCAAGACGTGGCACTCGTTGTTGATCAATCGGTAAGTGCATCCGCAGTTGAAGCCGCGCTTCGAAAAGGTGCAGGGGAGTTACTTGAATCCATTGTGCTCTTTGACCGTTACGACAAGATGGGTGATGGCAAAGTTTCATTAGCGTACGCAATGACTTTTAGAGCATCGGATCGCACGCTGACAGGTGCAGAGATTACGCAGGCGCGCGAGGCCGCCGTTGCCGCCGCAGTAGCAGATTGTGGTGCTGTACTCCGTACCGCATAATTATGCATGTATTTGCATAATTATTGATATTTGCTAAACTGAATACATGAGAACAGCAGTTATTGGTGCAAGTGGGTATTCAGGCGGTGAACTCCTGCGCATTCTGGCGGGGCATCCAAACTTTGAGGTTACGGCCATATCTGCGCATTCCAACGCCGGGGAAGCGATAACAAGTATCCACCCGTTCTTGCATACCTTCGCAGGCCGTGTCTTTGTTGATGTTGCTTCCATAGATTGGGCCCACATTGATTTAGTTTTCCTAGCGCTTCCTCATGGCGAATCGGCCAAGATTGTTGCCACGATTCCAGAACGTGTAAAAATCGTTGACTTGGGTGCAGATTTCAGATTAGAAGATCCCGAAGACTGGAAAAAATATTACGGTGGCGATCACGCAGGAACCTGGACATATGGGCTGCCAGAACTATTTAGAGATGAAATTATTGATCAAGATCGCATTGCGAATCCAGGGTGCTATGCAACGGCTATCGCGCTATCTATTGCTCCCGTAATAACTTTTATCAATAGCGACATCGTCGTCGTTGCCGCCTCAGGAACAACAGGTGCGGGACGAAGCGCAAAAGTAAATCTCTTGGGTAGCGAAGTGATGGGCTCGCTATCGTCATACAAATTTGGTGGAGCGCACCAACACACGCCTGAAATCTAACAAGCAATCTTCCAATCTTGTGGCTGGCAAACCGATATCAGCTTCACGCCGATTTTGGCGCCAATGCCGCGTGGAATCCTTGCAACAGTTACCTCAAAATTAATAAATTGGATCTCCACAAAAGAGATGCATGGAATGGTTACGGAATATTTCAAGAATGAAGAATTCGTAACAGTTCTTCCATTGGGACAGATGCCGCAAACGAGCGCGGTCTATGGAACTAACAGAGTTCATATGCAAGTTGCATGCGACGAACACACCCAAAGAGTGATCATCTCCACTGCAATCGATAATTTGGGAAAGGGAGCGGCGGGGCAAGCAATTCAAAACGCTAATCTGATGTGCGGCTTACCTGAAGATGCGGGTTTGTCGGCATGAATTTTCCACAAGGATTTAGAGGCGGAGCGGTCAGTGCTGGACTGAAAAGTAGCGGCGCACCCGATCTTACAATCATTGAAAATCGAGGTCCTCATTTTGATGCGACGGCAGTGTTTACAACAAACAAAGTAATTGCTGCGCCAGTGATATGGAGTAAGGAAGTAATAAAGGGCAGATTAGTGCGCGCGGTGATTATCAATTCTGGGGGAGCCAATGCGTGCACGGGGCCACAAGGATTTATTGATACGCACGTAACGGCTGAAGCTGTAGGTGACCTTTTGAAAGTTTCATCGGGTGAAATCGTTGTCTGTTCTACAGGCATGATTGGTGAACTCCTACCAATGGAAAAGATTCATGCTGGCATTGCAAAGATCGACCTCACTAGCGGTGATATAACTGATAGTGCTCATGCGATTATGACCACAGACTCTGTTCCAAAGATTGCACATTCAGAAGTTGATGGCGCTACGGTGGCGGGAATCGCCAAAGGCGCAGGAATGTTAGCGCCAGCATTGGCAACAATGATCTCAGTTGTAATGACCGATGCGATTGTGCCCAAGGACTATGTTGCGATTTTCGATCGTGTAATAAATAGAACCTTTAATCGAATTGATTCAGATGGCTGCACATCTACAAATGACACCGTCCTCTTTATGTCATCGGGTGCTAGCGGAAAAGAAATATCTAATACGACTTTAGAAATTATGTTGATGGAGGTGTGCGGATCACTGGCGTCACAATTGATTGCTGATGCTGAAGGTTCCACTAAGACAGTTTCAATCTCCGTTAGTGGCGCGGCGAGTGAAGAGGATGCAGTCGAAATCGCGCGAGCATGCGCGCGCAATAATCTCCTCAAATGTGCAATATTTGGCAAAGACCCTAACTGGGGAAGAGTTCTTGCTGCAGTTGGAACGGCTGATGCGCATATGGATTCCATGATCATTGATGTAAAACTCAATGGTATTCCAGTCTGCATATCAAGTGCCCCCGGTGCGGATAAATCTTTAGTTGACTTCTCAAGCCGTGAAGTGCAGATCGATATTGAGATGAACGTCGGGCGCGCAAGTGCAACGGTAATTACCAATGATTTGAGCCACGATTACGTCGAAGAGAACTCCGCGTATTCCACATGATTGTTATCAAATTTGGTGGACACGCAATGAAAGATGAAAATGGTGATTTTGCTAAAACAATTCACGAAGCTAACGCGCGTGGAATCGATTTAGTAATCGTTCATGGAGGAGGGCCTCAAATCGATAAAGCCCTCAATCTCGCTGGCGTGCAGAGTGAGTTTGTAGGTGGATTTCGCAGAACTACACCTGAAATTTTTACCATTGTTGAATCTGTTCTTGTGGAACAAGTAGGTCCAGCCTTGGCGCACCATTTGCAGAGCGCAGGTGTGGGTGCGCAAGCGATGTCGGGACGCCGTGGACATACTTTGATTGCAAAGAAGTTAGAAACTTTAGTAAATGGCGAAAGTGTCGATCTAGGTCTAGTTGGTGATGTAACTAATGTTCATATCGATGCCATTGAACAGATTATGCGCGAAGGCAAGATTCCTGTTATTGCTCCGATTGCAACTTCAGAAGATGGAAATACGGGATACAACGTCAATGCGGATTTGGCGGCAGCTGCTATTTCTGGAGCGCTGGATGCACAATCACTCATCATCATGACCGATGTTGCTGGTATTTACCGTGCATGGCCGGATAAGAACTCACTCATAGATTCAATATGCGCACAGGAACTCGAAAGCTTGAAGGCGACTTTTTCAGATGGCATGGCGCCAAAAGTTGCTGCGGTAATCGAAGCAATTAGTAAAGGTGCCAAAGCAGTCAGAGTTATTGATGGAACACAACCAAGTGCATTAGCCGATGCATTGGATAATCGCGGGGGAACTTTGGTGGTGGAATGAAAAACTCTGATCTCATAAAGCGCTGGAGTAAATCGATTCAAGATAATTACGGAATTCCAACTATTGCTTTAGTGCGCGGAAAAGGTTCTGAGGTCTATGACGTTGAAGGTAAGAAATATCTAGATTTGCTTGGCGGTATTGCAACTAATGTATTAGGTCATGCCCACCCTGCCGTAGTCAAAGCTGTATCGCAACAAGTTGCAACTATGGGACATGTGAGTAATTTCTACGCACATCCCAATGTCATTGAGTTAGCAGAGAAGCTTGTAGCTATGACAGGTGAGAAGAGCGGTCGCGTTTTCTTTGCGCAATCTGGGGCTGAAGCAAATGAAGCCGCGTTGAAATTATCACGTCGCACGGGCAGAACTCGCATCGTGGCAACACAATCATCTTTTCATGGTCGCACAATGGGTGCGCTTTCTCTTACAGGGCAACCCTCCAAGCGCGAACCTTTCCTCCCGCTGATAAAAGGAATTTCACACGTTCCTTATGGAGATATCAAAGCAATGCGCCGCGCAATCACGAAGAAAACAGCAATGGTTATTCTCGAACCCATTATGGGAGAAGCAGGTGTCATTGTTCCGCCATTGGATTACTTAGAGCAGGTACGCGAATTGTGTACTGCTAATGGTGCGCTGCTCGTCATTGATGCAGTTCAAACCGGCATGGGTCGAACTGGTGATTGGTTTGGTTATGAATATTCAGGAATTACTCCTGATGTCATCACACTTGCAAAAGGGTTAGGTGGCGGCTTGCCACTTGGTGCGATGATTGCACTTGGTAATGCAGCCAAACTATTCGCCCCGGGAGATCACGGTTCAACATTTGGTGGAAATCCGGTTACTACTGCGGCGGCCCTTGCGGTTATCAAAGTGATTGAAAAAGAGAAGTTGATGGCGAAAGTTCGTAAAGATCAGGAATTGATCATGCAGACAGTTGCGCTTATCCCCGGTGTCAAAGAGGTGCGAGGAGCGGGACTTCTTTTAGGAATCGAATTGGAGTCTCCTCAAGCGGTGACTATCGCGCGCGAATTGCAGACACTAGGAGTTCTAGTCAATGCTGCTAATGCATCCACAATTCGAATTGCACCAGCTCTCAATATTTCTACTATGCAGATTAAGAAATTCTGTTCTCTCTTTGAAAAGGTGATGTCAAATGAGCGTTAGTTCCCACAGTGTCTCAGCTCGTCGCGCAAAGGCAGTTGCCCTCATTGAGGCAGGACTCATTCATTCACAATCTGATTTGGTTATCCATCTCAAGAAATCAGGCTTTCGCGTTACGCAAGCCACCGCAAGCAGAGATTTAGAAGAGCTCGGCGCTGTGAGGGGACGCAATAGCGAGGGAGACTCTGTCTATCAATTGAATAGATCATCAGATGATGCACTTGCCCGCGTTACGACAATGCCATCAAAATTGATTCTTTCAGTAGATCACAGTGCAAACCTTGCAGTGATTCATACTCCGCCCGGGGCAGCGCAATTCTTGGCAAGTTCCCTAGATCATGCCCATCTCACGGGAGTAATTGGAACGATTGCTGGTGACGACACGATTATTCTTGTCTCAAAGAAAGCAACAGGTGGGGCGCAATTAGCGAAAGAATTGCTGGCTTACGGACAGACGCAGACTAAAAAAGGGAAGAGGAAATAATGGCACTCTGGGGAGGTCGTTTTTCGTCATCACCTGCGGATTCAGTCTTTGCGCTTTCGCGCAGCATTGATTTTGATTGGCGTTTAGCGCCCTATGACCTTCGTTCATCCCTTGCCCACCTCGCAGTTTTGCAAAGCAGTTCTCTTATTTCGAAAGAGGATGGCAAAGCTTTGGAATCTGCTCTCAAAGAGTTAGTCGCAGAAGTAACTTCAGGAAAGTTCACACCTATTGCAAGTGATGAAGATGTTCATAGTGCGCTAGAGCGCGGACTGACTGAAAAACTGGGAGCCACAGGGGGAGTCCTTCGCGCTGGCCGCTCAAGAAACGATCAAGTAACAACTGATTTGCGTCTCTTTGCCATCGATCATTTTTTGGAAATTGCGCAACTCATCACGCAATTACAGGATGCAATCCTTGATAAGGCATCAGAGTATTGCGATGCACCTGCACCAGGTTTCACACATATTCAGCATGCGCAACCCGTCACTTTCGGTCACGAGTTAGCAAAACATGCACAATCATTTGCCCGTGATTTAGATCGAATAAATGATTGGTTGGAACGTACATCGGTGAGTTCGTTAGGCGCTGGTGCACTAGCTGGATCTTCGTTACCCCTGGATCCGCTAGCAACTGCAAAAGATTTAGGTTTCAAAGCCACTTTCGCTAACAGCATGGATGCAGTCAGTGATCGCGATTATGTAGCTGAAGCGCTTTTCATTCTTTCACTCGTCGGCATTCACTTATCACGTATCGGAGAAGAATGGAGCTTCTGGGCATCTACTGAATTCTCATGGGCAAAAGTTGACGATCAATACTCCACCGGTTCATCAATTATGCCGCAGAAGAAAAACCCAGACATGGCAGAACTTGCACGTGGAAAATCTGGCAGATTAGTTGGAAATTTGGTCTCAGTGATGACGATGCTCAAAGGTTTACCTTTCGCATATAACCGTGACCTTCAAGAAGATAAAGAACCACTCTTTGACAGCATTGACACGCTCTTACTAGTTCTACCAGCAATTGTTGGCATGGTTGCAACAACACACTTCAATCGCGAAGCAATGGCGCAAGGCGCCCCGCTTGGCTTCTCACTTGCAACTGAAATCGCCGATTATTTAGTTCTGAAAAAGATTCCTTTTGCGCAAGCACATGAGGCTGCGGGCAAATGTGTGGCGCTGTGCGAATCTTCAGGTCGCCAATTGCACGAACTAAGCGACGGCGAATATGCACAGATACACCCTTCACTTGATGGGGGAGTGCGTGCGGTTTTGACTGTACAAGGTGCACTCGATGCACGTGTCACACATGGAGGCACCGCACCCGTACAAGTGCGTAAGCAGATCGCCGATGCTCGCGCGAAAAATGGCGCAACGCAGAAAAATATTGCCGACGCCCAGAAGGCATTTACAGGAATGATGAGTTTATGAATTTATTAGATGACTTGCGTTGGCGTGGACTACTTGCCCAATCAACCGATGAGAAAGCCTTATCGGAGGCGCTCTCAAAGCCGATAACGCTCTATGTAGGTTTCGATCCCACTGCACCGAGTTTGCATTGTGGAAATTTAGTTGTCCTACTTGTTCTTCGCAGATTTCAATTAGCGGGTCACAATCCCATTGCACTCGTTGGTGGAGCCACAGGATTAGTGGGTGATCCCAGTGGTCGCAACGAAGAACGTTCTTTGAATTCGACAGAGATTGTTGAAAATTGGGTATCACGTATTCGCACACAAGTTTCGGCCTTCCTTGATTTTGATGCACCCAAGAACCCTGCGCGCGTTGTAAATAACCTCGACTGGACATCACCATTGTCGGCAATCGAATTCTTGCGCGATATTGGCAAACATTTCAGTGTCAATCAAATGCTCGCTAAAGATTCAGTAGCAAGTCGCCTAGATGCTGGTGGAATTTCGTACACTGAATTTTCATATCAAGTTCTACAGTCTTACGATTATTTGGAATTGTTCCGTCGACATAATTGCACGCTGCAACTTGGTGGTTCGGATCAGTGGGGAAATATTGTTGCTGGTCTCGATCTCATTCGTCGTGTCGAAGGTGGAAGTGGGCATGCACTCACAGTTCCTTTACTTACAAAATCAGATGGTTCGAAATTTGGAAAGACTGCAGGAGGAAGTGTCTGGCTCGATCCCGAGATGACTTCACCATATGCATTTTTCCAATTCTGGCTCAACTCTGAAGATAAAGATGTAATCAATTTTCTAAAAGTATTCTCATTTCTCTCACACGAAGAAATCAATGCGCTTGAAAAATCACACAATGAAAATCCAGGGTTGAGAGAAGCGCATCGCGCACTCGCACGTGAACTCACAACACTTTTACATGGTGCAGAAACAACACAGCGCGTTGAAAGTGCAGCTCGTGCACTTTTCGGTCAAGGCGAACTTAGTGAACTCGACGAAGCAACTCTTGCAAGTGCACTCGCAGAATTACCACGTGCAACAATTTCAAAAAATGAAGAGATTCCAACATGGGTTGATCTCATCACTGCTGCAGGAGTTGTTGATTCAAAATCTGCTGCTCGTCGTATCGTCAAAGAAGGTGGCGCATATCTCAATAATGTAAAAATCGCCGCCGAAGATTTCGCTCCCGCCAAAAGTGACTTTTTATGCGGAAAATATGCAGTTTTGCGTAAAGGCAAAAGAGATTTGGCTGCCATAGAGCTCATCTAGACTTTTGAGTAATTAGCCCTAAAAGCCATCTCCGCTAGGCTTTTAGGGCTTTTTTCTGGCCAAATTTTTGAGTTGATTGTGCCTTCATATCCCGATTTGACCGTCTGAGCGGGGAGGCATATAGTTACGCTCCTTGCTGTGCACCAGACGATTTAGGCTGGACAGCATCGATCTCCTCATGTAGAGCGTAATTTAGGCGGTTTGACCCCGCCTGCATCTATGCACTAGGTTTGGCGGTATGCCCTGAAAATAGGATGAAATTCCTTGACGCAGTGCGCATCCGTCC
>CAIOIJ010000113.1 GCA_903858325.1 uncultured Actinomycetes bacterium | reverse complement strand
GTATCTGGACGTGCTAAATAGACATATTCAAAGAGGCAGCCTTTTGGTTCTGGCTCTGACCATCGGGTTGATCGAATTCCATCTTCATTGATTGCAAGGAATTCACCAGGTTCTACTTCGCGCACAAAAGATGCACCGACGATATCTAAGGCGGCACTCTCTGAAGCAACAACCCAACCTCGCTCAAGTTTTCCAAGAACGAGAGGACGTACGCCATGGCGGTCGCGTGTTGCATACAAAGTATGTTCATCCATAAATATGAGGGAGAAAGCACCTTCTAATTGCGGCAAGACTGCAAGCGCACTCGCTTCGACATTCTTCTCATTTTGTAGCGCGATCAGTGCTGTCATGATTTCAGTATCTGTTGTCGCAACTCGTTCACTCTTTGTAGGAGTCGCTTCTAATTTTTGTACTAGCTCTGCAAGGTCACCAGTATTTGTAAGATTTCCATTATGCGCAAGTGCCAAAGTTCCATATTTTGTTGGACGCAATGTTGGTTGTGCATTTACCCAAGTACTTGATCCAGTTGTGCTGTAACGGCAATGACCAATTGCTAAATTTCCTTTGAGTACAGCTAAATCACTTTCAGTAAATACTTGAGATACCAAACCCATATCTTTGTAGACAAGAATTCGCTCGCCATCACTTGTTGCGATTCCTGCAGATTCTTGACCGCGATGTTGCAGCGCATAAAGTCCATAAAAAGAGAGTTTTGCAACCTCTTCACCCGGTGCCCATACTCCAAAAACACCGCACGCATCTTGTGGCCCTTTATCTTCATCAAAGAGATTGTGATTGAGCTGTCCATCTGGGCGGCGCGTCATGAAGTAATCCTAAGTGGTAAATATTCTGAAAGATCTGCTCGAACTCCCGACGCACTTATTGCACCACTATTCATAGCTGACTCCCAAGTTATTTCACCGCTAGCAAGTGCCAGCCATGTATGTGCATCCATCTCAATAACATTGGGTGGAGTGCCACGAGTATGTGTTGGGCCTTCTCCGCATTGCACTGCCGCATATGGTGGGATGCGAACTTCAATTGCGCGGCCTGGAGCTATAGAAGTCAATTGCGAAAGCGTAGCTTTCACTTTTTCGAGAACCGCTGCATCACGCATCTTTATCCAAACAATTTCGGGAATGTAGAAGTGTGTGCGATTTTCAATTCCTGCAGGGAAACTTTTGTTTCGTTGATAATGAGTGAATCGCCACCAGTAGTACCGAGCTTAGAAAGTGGCGTTTTGTACTTTTTGCACAGGGCTGAAAGCGCCTCACTTTGTGATGAATCAATTGCAACTACAACTCTGCCTGGGCTTTCACTCAATAAGTCATTTGCAACATCGCTCAATGTAATTGTTGCTCCAACCATGTAGCGCAAAACCATTTCAGTGAGTGTCATCGCTAGCCCACCTTGGCTCAAATCATGCGCTGCAGTAAATATTTTTTCGCTACGACCAGCAAGCAGAACTTCAATTAGATTCATTTCGTTCTGCAAATCTGCAACAGGTGCATTTCCTCCGCGCTGACCATGCAAGAAAGCCCATTCACTTCCCGCAAGATCAGCATGTGTGGTTCCTAATAAGTAGAGATCGAGTCCAGCTTTATCGAATGACATTGGCGTACGAGTGCGAACATCGTCGATAACACCTAACACTCCAATAACGGGCGTTGGCAAAATTGCGACATCACCTGTTTGGTTATAGAAAGAAACATTTCCGCCCGTTACAGGTAGACCCATCTCCAAACAACCATCAGCCAACCCGCGAACCGATTCGGCAAATTGCCACATCACACCTGGGTCTTCGGGCGAACCAAAATTCAAGCAATTTGTAACTGCTAATGGACGCGCACCTGCAGTTGCAATATTGCGAGCCGCTTCGGCAAGTGCCAACTTGGCGCCTTGATAAGGATTTAGATACGACCAATTTGCATTGGCATCTGTCGCAATAGCTACACCCAGATGAGTTTTTTCATCAATTCGAACCATTCCTGAATCATCAGGCTGAGCCTGAATTGTGTTTCCTTGTACATATTTATCGTATTGCGCTGTAACCCAAGATTTATCTGCCATGTTTGGCGCACTCACTAATTTCAGCAGAGCTGCTTTGATTTCTGAAGAACTCTTTGGCATCGGTACTGAAATCTTTTCTGCGTTTACGCGATCAATATATTCAGGTTGAGCAAGCGGACGGTTGTAGACCGGTCCATCATGGGCAACAGTGCGAGGTGGAACATCGACAATGAGTTCACCATTCCATGTAATTTCTAAATGATTTCCATCGGTGACTTCACCAATGACCGTAACGGTTACATCCCATTTCTTGCAGATTTCGAGAAAGCGATCAATCTTTGATGGTTCAACAATTGCGCACATGCGCTCTTGAGACTCTGACATCAGAATTTCTTCGGGTGAAAGCGAAGGATCGCGCAAAGGAACTTTATCCAATTGCACTTTCATGCCACCGCTGCCGCCTGATGCAAGTTCTGATGTTGCACAAGAAAGGCCTGCGCCACCTAAATCTTGAATTCCTACAACTAAATCTTCTGCGAAGATTTCGAGTGAGCATTCAATTAATACCTTTTCAACAAATGGATCTCCAACTTGAACACTTGGACGCTTAGTAGATCCACCATCGCCAAAAGTCTCTGATGCAAGAACTGATACTCCACCAATTCCATCGCCACCAGTTTTAGCACCATAGAGAACAACTAAGTTGCCAGCCCCTGCAGCTTTTGCCAATTTGATATCACTATGACGCATGACTCCAACGCAGAGCGCATTTACTAATGGATTGCCAATATATGTTTCATCAAATACAACTTCGCCGCCGATATTTGGAAGTCCTAAACAGTTTCCATATCCACCAACGCCTGCAATGATTCCCGGCAAAACTCTTCGTGTATCTGGTGCATCTGCAGGTCCAAAGCGCAATGGATCCATCACTGCAATTGGGCGTGCACCCATTGTTAAAATATCTCGGACAATTCCACCAACTCCAGTTGCTGCGCCTTGATATGGCTCAACAAAAGATGGGTGATTATGTGATTCGATTTTGAATGTGACTGCATAACCTTGGCCGACATCGACCACGCCAGCATTTTCACCAATACCAACTAATAGAGCGTCAGACTTCGGTGCTTTCTCGCCAAATTGCTTGAGATGAACTTTTGAAGATTTGTAAGAACAGTGTTCAGACCACATTACCGAATACATAGCTAGTTCTGATGATGTTGGGCGACGCTTCAAAATTTCTTTGATGCGCGCATACTCGTCGGGCTTTAGACCTAATTCTTTGAATGGTTGAGCAGTATCTGGATGTGCAATTGCTTGTGCAACGGTATCGAGTGACATTACTTCACCATCGCATTCAGAATAGATGTAAAGAAACCCAATCCATCAGCAGATGGTCCAGTCAATGGATCAATTGCATGTTCTGGATGCGGCATGAGGCCTACAACGTTTCCATGTGCATTTGTAATTCCAGCAATAAGATTGCGTGAACCATTTGGATTGTCGCCTACATATCGCGCAATGATTCGGCCTTCTCCTTCAAGTGCCGCCAAAGTTGCATCGTCGCACTGAAAAGAACCTTCACCATTTTTGAGTGGAATAAGAATCTCTTGACCTTGTGAAAAATTGGAAGTCCAAGGTGTTTCTACATTTTCGATTGATATCTTTTGATCACGGCAAAGAAAGTGCAAATCTGAATTACGGGTAAGCGCTCCCGGCAAGAGATGAGATTCGCAAAGAACTTGGAAACCGTTACAAATTCCAAGAAGGGGCATTCCTTTATTTGCTTGTTCAATGATCAATGTCATGACAGGTGCGAAGCGAGATATTGCACCGCATCGCAAGTAATCACCGTAAGAAAAACCGCCAGGCAAAATAACTGCATCTACATTTTTTAGATCAGCATCTCCATGCCAAAGTTCAACTGCCTCTGCTCCGCCTGCACGCACGGCGCGTGCGGCATCTCGATCATCGAGGGTGCCCGGAAAAGTTACAACGCCAACTCTCATTACTTCTCTACTCTCACGACATAATTTTCAATGACAGGATTTGAAAGTAGAACTTCGGCAGCTTTTTCAACGTCGGCTAGTTGAGCAGGTGTTGGTTCCCCAGCCACTTCAATTTCAAAACGTTTTCCTTGGCGCACGGATTGAGCAAAAGTGAAGCCAAGACGTGGCAAGGCTGCAGCAACTGCATTTCCTTGTGGGTCCAGAATTTCGGCTTTGAGCATTACATCCACCACGATCTTTGCCATTGTGCGCTCCCTTTTTCCTTAGAACTTGCTACCGGTAATGCGAAAAAATGCTTCTTCATAACGAAGTGCAGTCTTTTCTACGATCTCATTTGGTAATTCAGGAGGTGGACTATTTCTATCCCACCCAATACTTACTAAATAGTCACGTAAGAATTGTTTGTCATATGAAGGTTGTGCGCCACCTGGTTTCCACGTTGCTTGATCCCAGAAGCGTGAGGAGTCAGGTGTAAGTGCTTCATCGCCCAAAATTATTTCGCCATCGCTATTGCGGCCAAACTCAAACTTTGTGTCGGCGAGAATGATGCCACGCGAAAGTGCAAAATCTGAAGCGGTGTCATATAACTTGATTGTTAGATCCTTGAGGGCTTGAGCATTATCGTTTCCAATTATTTTTGATGCTTCATCAAAATTAATATTTATATCGTGATCGCCAATTTCAGCTTTTGTGGCAGGTGTGAAAATACTTTCTGGTAGTTGCGAACCATCTAGTAATCCTGCTGGCAGTACATTTGCGCACACTTGAGAATTCTTTTGATACTCACTCCACCCGCTACCTGTGAGATACCCGCGAGCAACGCATTCGATATCAAACATTTCTAATGGTTGGACGATGATTGCTCTATCTTCAACTTCATCTGGTACATCTGTTGATACAACATGATTTGGAATTATGTCTTCGAGCAAATCAAACCAAAATAGCGAAAGTTGAGTGAGTACTGCGCCTTTGCCAGGTATC
>CAIOIJ010000112.1 GCA_903858325.1 uncultured Actinomycetes bacterium | reverse complement strand
TAATTATTTCTTGCCTACAACTGGTGATAAACCAATAGATTTATTGAGAGCATTTTTATCACCGCATTGTGTAAGCCAATTTGCCAACATCAGGTGGCCATGTTCTGTAAGCACTGATTCTGGATGAAACTGCACGCCTTCGATTGCAAACTTTGTATGGCGCATTGACATTACGATTCCTGAATCTGTTGTGCCTGTAATTTCGATTTCAGCTGGAACAGTGTCACGTTCTACAGCTAATGAGTGATATCTAGTTGCTGTAAATGGGGATGGCACATTTGCTAACACTCCGCCACCTTGATGATTTACTTGCGAAGTTTTTCCGTGAAGTAATTCTGGTGCGCGTGAAACTGTTGCACCGAAAGCAACCCCGATCGCTTGATGTCCTAAGCAGACGCCAAAGAGTGGAATGTTTTCTTTTGCGCAGTATCGAATCATTTCTATAGATACACCTGCTCGCTCGGGAGTTCCAGGGCCTGGAGAAATAAGTACGCCGTCATATTTACTGGCTTCACTTGCTTCCACTTCATCATTTCTAACCACCGTGCATTGCGCGCCGAGTTGAGCTAGGTATTGCACGAGGTTGTATACAAAGGAGTCGTAGTTATCGACTACAAGGATTTTGGTCGCCACGGGCCAATTCTCTCCTATTGACGCTGATCTCACTTTCCTTTTCATTTCAGGCCAATCTGGTGTAACTTCGCCTTATGCCAAAGTCAAAATTGCGTAAGAAGGTCGTTGAAAAGCGCACCCACGAGCAAGAGGTAATCGTTCATACTCCTCAAGGCCCACTCGAGAGCCCAGCATGGCTAGCTCCAACAATGGTGAGCGCATTTCTTATCGGACTTCTCTGGATTGTGACCTTCTATGTCACCCAGACTCGCTATCCCATCCCTGGTATCGGGGCATGGAACATGATCGTTGGATTCTCTTTTATTGGCGTGGGGTTCTCTCTCGCTACGAAATGGCGCTAATTACACGCATGTAATTCTCCACACGGTGGATAACTTCTGTGGATAACGTTCTAGCGTTTTTGGCGCAGTAAAAGCGTTGACGCTAAGGCTCCCCCGATTAATCCGCCCAGGTGTGCATGCCAATCGACTCCGCCTAAAGCAAAACCTAGTGCGAAGTTAATTCCAATAATGACTGCGATGGATCGAATATCTGCGCCAATTTTTCTACCGACAACAACCATTGCACCGAAGAGTCCAAAGATTGCACCTGATGCACCTACCGATGGTTGATTAGCGGCAGCTAAGTAATTTGAAAGTAGCGAACCGGATATGAGCGAAACAAAAAATATAACTAAAAATCTTTCTTTTCCGAATGCAGCTTCAATCGGATTTCCGAGCACCATAAGTGCATACATATTAAAGCCGAGGTGAAATATTCCGCCGTGGGTTAATGCAACTGTGAGTAATCGATACCACTCACCTTGTGCAGTGCCATGAACTTGTCCATCACTGAGGATTGCCTCTTTGATGAGAAATAAATGTTGATCCAAGTTTGGTATAAGTAACTGCACCAAGTAGGCAGCACAAATAATTGTGATGAGGGTAAGAGTTGCAGAACGCTTCATCAGCGCGATTTTATTATTTTACGGTAACGCTATTGATTGTGATTGGTGTTGATGGGCGATCTTGTGGCCCAGTCTTTGCTTTACCAATAGCATCAACGACAGCCTGGCTAGCAGAATCCTTTACTTCACCAAAGATGCTGTGCTTGCGGTTTAGCCATGTTGTTGGTGCAACAGTGATAAAAAATTGTGAACCGTTTGTTCCTGGTCCAGAGTTTGCCATTGCAAGAATGTATGGACGATCAAAAGTTAGTTCTCCGTGGAATTCATCTGCGAACTTATAACCTGGTCCGCCAGTTCCTTGACCAAGTGGATCTCCACCTTGAATCATGAAGCCATCGATGACGCGGTGAAAAACTGTGCCGTCATACAAGTTCGCATTTGATTTTTCGCCAGTGCGTGGATCTACCCACTCGCGCGCACCTGTTGCAAGTTCAACAAAGTTAGCAACTGTCTTGGGTGCATGATTTGGAAAGAGTTCGATAACAATGTCACCCATTGAAGTGTGAAGAGTTGCAGTATTTGTTGACATGAATGAACCGCTTTCTATTTATATAAATGTTTCTATCGTTGACGTACTTGTGGAGACCAGGGGAATCGAACCCCTAACCCCTGCCTTGCAAAGGCAGTGCTCTACCAATTGAGCTAGGTCCCCGTGTTGAGCGGGGTGGGCCTAGATGGACTCGAACCATCGACCTCTTCCTTATCAGGGAAGCGCTCTAACCAGGCTGAGCTATAGGCCCGCAATTGCGTCAGACGCAATCACAGATGCGCAAGGTTACCTTGAACTATGCGTGAGCCCAAACTCAGGCTCTTACCTTACTGATTTTTTGCCGAAATCTCATCTTCGCTGTTCTTGGTCACCGAAAGCAGGCTCACGCCTTCATCGAGATTGACCAAACGCACGCCCATGGAGTCACGGCCAGTCTGTCGCACCTCTGCAGCAGGCGTGCGCATGACGGTGCCTGCCGAAGTAATTGCGAGGACTTCATCTTCATTGCGTAAGACAAGTGCGCTCACCAATGAACCACGAGAATCTTCATCGATCTTTGCAGCCTTGATTCCGATTCCGCCTCTACCTTGAACGCGGTATTCATCGATCGGAGTTTTTTTACCGTAACCGCCATCGGTTGCAGTAAATACATATGAATCAGTTGCAAGCGATGTATCGATGCGCGCCATTGTTAGTAGTTCGTCATCTTTTCTAAATTTCATTCCGATTACACCGCTAGTTGAACGTCCCATAGGTCGCAGAGACTCATCATCGACGACAAAACGAAGCGACATTCCTTTTTTAGATACTAACAAGAGTTCGTCGCCAACATTCATAAGTGATGCACTCACAACTTCATCTACATCTTTGAGTGAGATAGCTATGAGTCCGCCGGTACGAGGGGAATCGTATTCACTCAAAGGTGTCTTCTTTACGAGTCCACTCTTTGTAGCAAGAACTAAGAAAGGTGAAATTTCATAATCTTTTATAGACAAAACTTGTGCAATTTTTTCATCTGGTTTGAAAGCCATGAGGTTAGCAACATGTTGCCCGCGAGCATCACGTCCAGCATCAGGAAGTTCATGAACCTTTGTTCGGTAAACGCGTCCTTGATTTGTAAAGAACAATAACCAGTCGTGAGTTGAAGCAACAAAGAAATGATCGACAACATCATCTTCTTTTAGCGCAGCACCTTTCACTCCGCGTCCACCACGGCGTTGTGATCTGTAGAGATCAGCCATTGTGCGTTTTGAGTATCCGCCGCGAGTAATTGTTACAACAACATCTTGATCTGGAATCAAATCTTCGGCAGAGAAGTCGCCTTCGCTTGCAATAATTTGTGTACGTCGTTCATCTCCGTATTTAGCAACTAACTCTTCGAGCTCTGTTTTGATTATTTCACGCTGTTTTTCAGGGCTCGCCAGGATTGCATTGAGTTCAATAATGTCAGCCATAAGGCCTTCGTACTCATCGTTAATCTTTTGGCGCTCAAGTGCTGCGATTCTGCGCAACTGCATATCAAGGATTGCATTTGCTTGAATCTCATCTACATCAAGTAACTTCATCAGACCTGTGCGTGCTTCTTCAGGTGTTGTGCTTGCGCGAATCAAAGCAATAACTGCATCAAGGGCATCGAGTGCTTTGAGGTAGCCAAGGAGAATATGTGCGCGTTTTTCTTTCTCGACTAAACGGAATTTTGTGCGGCGAACAATTACTTCTACTTGATGATCGATGTAGAAACGAATGAATTCATCAATACGAAGTGTGCGTGGAACTCCATCAACGAGTGCCAACATATTTGCACCGAATGTATCTTGGAGTTGAGTTTGCTTATAAAGATTATTGAGTACAACTTTTGGAATCGCTGAACTTTGTAGAACGATGACAAGGCGTTGACCTAAGCGCTCATTACCTTCGTCGCGAACATCGGCAATTCCTTTTATTTTTCCATCTTTGACAAGCTCAGCAATTTTTAGCGCGAGGTTGTCAGGGTTTACTTGGTATGGAAGTTCTGAGATCACTAAACATGTTCGCTTGTTGATTTCTTCTACTTGCACAACTGCGCGCATTGTGATCGAACCACGGCCTGTGCGGTACGCGCTTTCAATTCCGGTACGACCAACAATGAGTGCTTTTGTTGGGAAGTCTGGACCTTTTACAATTTTGAGTAATTGATTGAGTAGCTCATCAGGTTTTGCATCAGGGTGAGCAAGTGCCCACGCTACGCCTTCGCCGATTTCACGAAGGTTGTGTGGTGGAATATTGGTAGCCATTCCAACTGCAATTCCCGCGCTTCCATTTACTAATAGATTTGGGAATCGGCTTGGGAGAACAGTTGGCTCTTGTGAACGCCCGTCATAGTTAGGAACAAAATTGACGGTGTCTTCGTCGATATCGCGCATCATCTCCATCGCGATAGGCGATAAACGCGCTTCGGTATAGCGCATTGCTGCTGCTGGATCATTTCCTGGAGAACCGAAGTTTCCATTTCCATCAATGAGTGGATAACGCAATGACCAGTGTTGAGCTAAGCGAACAACAGTGTCATAAATCGCGCCATCTCCGTGTGGATGGTAATTACCCATAACATCACCGACGATGCGTGAAGATTTGTAATAACCCTTATCTGGGCGATAACCAGCGTCATACATCGCATACAAAACGCGACGGTGCACAGGTTTCAAACCATCGCGGACATCTGGAAGTGCGCGTCCAACAATGACGCTCATTGCATAATCTAAATAAGAACGCGCCATCTCCACTTGGAGATCAACTGTTTCGATTCTGTCGAAATCTTTATTTTCGTCCATGGCTTTTCCTAAATATCCAAGAATCTAACATCTTTGGCATTGCGCTGAATAAATGCGCGGCGTTGTTCTACATCTTCGCCCATAAGAACTGAGAAGAGATCATCTGTTGCCGCTGCATCCTCTAGTGTCACTCGTATTAGAACGCGGTGTTCTGGATCCATTGTTGTATCCCATAGTTCTTTTGCTGGCATTTCACCTAAACCTTTGAAGCGTTGAATTCCATCTTCTTTAGGTAAACGTTTTCCGGCTTCAAGACCTAGTTTGATAAATCCATCGCGTTCGCGATCGGAGAATGCATATTGGACGGGTTCTTTTCCGCCCCATTTCAATTTGTACAACGGTGGTTGCGCAAAATAAACATAGCCTTGCTCGATTAGTGGGCGCATAAATCTAAAGAGCAATGTAAGTAATAAAGTTCTGATGTGTTGGCCATCAACATCGGCATCGGCCATCAAAATAATTTTGTGGTAGCGCAACTTTGCAATATCGAAATCGTCGTGCACACCTGTGCCTAAGGCAGTAATGAGCGCTTGAACTTCATTGTTTTGTAACACTCGATCAATGCGCGCTTTCTCTACATTGAGAATTTTTCCTCGGATTGGTAGTACTGCTTGATTTCGTGAATCGCGTCCGCCTTTAGTAGAACCACCTGCAGAGTCACCTTCGACAATATATAACTCGCACTTTTCTGGATCTGTCCATTGGCAATCCGCTAATTTTCCAGGCATTCCACGGCCTTCTAATAAACCTTTGCGGTTACGTGAAAGATCGCGCGCTTTGCGGGCAGCTACACGCGCTGCTGCAGCATCAATACTTTTGCGGACAATCTCTTTACCTTCGGCAGGATTTTGTTCAAACCATGTAGCAAGTTCTTCGTTGACAACTTTTTGAGTAAATGATTTAGCTTCAGTGTTTCCAAGTTTTGTTTTTGTTTGTCCTTCAAACTGTGGCTCTGCCAATTTGATTGAGACAATTGCTGTAAGTCCCTCTCGCACATCATCACCTGTTAGGCGATCTTCTTTCTTCTTAATAAAACCTTGCTCTTCACCAAATTTATTTACAATTGACGTGAGCGCGGTTCTAAAACCTTCTTCATGCGCTCCACCTTCATGAGTGTGGATGGTGTTAGCAAATGTGTATACCGATTCAGTAAAACCTGCATTCCACTGCATTGATACTTCAAGTGCAATTTTTCGCTTTGTATCTTCAGAGCTAAAAGAAATAATAGATTTGTGTGTTTCTCCGCGCGTAGAGTTGAGGTGTTTTACGAAGTCAGAGATTCCACCTTGGTATTGGTAGCGAACTGTAAGTTGTTCGCCTTTTTCATCAACGTGCCCCGCACGCATATCTGTAAGGGTAAGAATTAAGCCTTTATTTAGGAAAGCCATTTCGCGAAAACGATTAGAAAGAATTTCAAAAGAATAATCGGTAGTTTCAAAAATTTCTTCTGATGGCCAAAATCTAACTGTTGTTCCGGTCTTACTGGATTCATCGCCTTTACGAACTGGCGCTGTCGGGACACCAAGTTTGTATTCTTGATACCAAATACTTCCATCGCGCTGCACAATGACAGAGAGATCTGAACTCAATGCATTTACAACAGAGACACCAACGCCGTGGAGTCCACCTGAAACTGAATAACCGCCATCGCCAAACTTTCCTCCGGCGTGCAAAACAGTAAGAACAACTTCTAGTG
Organism: uncultured Actinomycetes bacterium; assembly: GCA_903858325.1. Lineage (GTDB taxonomy): Bacteria > Actinomycetota > Actinomycetes > Nanopelagicales > Nanopelagicaceae > Planktophila. The sequence goes on along the minus strand of CAIOIJ010000112.1, from coordinate 6,691 downwards.
CTGGTTTTTTTTCAACTGGGTGAATATCTACAGGAATTCCGCGGCCGTTATCGATTACTTCAACGCCACCATTAGCCATAAGGGTTACATTTATTTCGGAGCAATAACCAGCGAGAGCTTCATCTACTGAGTTATCAACGATTTCATAAACAAGGTGGTGTAGGCCGCGCTCTCCGGTGGAGCCGATATACATACCGGGGCGTTTGCGGACTGCTTCCAGCCCTTCGAGTACGGTGATCGCGCTGGCGTTATACGTGCCTGGCTTCTCGCTCACTGGACTCCTTTAATGGCTAAAACTGGCGCTAGAGGCGAAATTTCCACCTAGCGGTCTTTTATCCTATCGGTAAAACGGCGGTAGAGATACTCGCGAGAAGGCTTGGCTACCCCATTTGCCGAACGTTTGGCTTATGGGTGAGGGTTCCTATTAGAGAAGGTGAAGTTTGAGCTCTTTTTACGCTCAACCGTAGGTATCTCTAGGGCCGCGAGCTCCACGGATTGTCCTGATCCCTTTTTTCCAATTGGGGGCGTGAGGGCCGATAAAAACTAGAGATTCAACAAGGGCGCCCGATGCACTTTTTTGAATTGTTGTGAGGAGCTCATTTGAAACGAGTGTGAGTTGGGTTGCCCATGCAGTGGAACTTGTTTGGATGGTGAGAACGCCATCAACTATTGATAGCGGGGTTGTATGCGCCGCGATATCGGTGCCAACAATGGCAGGCCATGTTGTAAATAAAGTTCCTTCTGCGATTCCACTCTTCCAATCGCGTTCTTGAATAAGACTAGAAACTAAATCACTAATAAGTTCTGGGTCGCCATTATCTTTTCGTTCTTTTTGTACAACAGGTGCGGTAGTTCGAAATTTTTTTGAGTAGCCTGTTTTAAAGCTTTTGAAAAGATCTATTGCAAGATCGCGTTTAGACATTAGTTGCGACCTTTCTTTACAAAACCTGGTGTTACATAATATTTCTCGCTTAGTAATTCTGCTGGCAAATCAGCTTCTACTGCGGTTGTAATAAAAGTTTGTTCGGCGATAGTTGTCGCGTGTACTAGTTGTTCTCGCCGTGATACATCTAGTTCGGCAAAAATATCATCGAGAATAAGGATTGGCTCAGATCCGTCACTTTTTAGTAAATTAAATGAAGCTAAACGAAGTGATATTGCCATTGACCAGGATTCACCATGACTGGCATAACCTTTTGCTGGAAATTCACCTAGGTGTAATTCCAGATCATCGCGATGTGGACCGATAAGTGAGACACCGCGTTCTATCTCTTGATAAGCAATCTCATCTAAACGCGCGGATAAAACACTTACATTGTTTTCGAAATTTGAGGAAACGCCTTCGGTGCTGCATTTATAAGAAATAGTCGCTTTTTTTACTTCGTTGAGTTGTGTGTAGTTGGTAGTTACATAAGGGTTGAGCGCCTCTGTGAGCGCAATTCTTTCTGCTGTGAGCGCTGCACCGAATTTTATAAGTTGTTCATTCCAAGGAATGAGAGCGCTTTGGGATGAACGTGTTTTTAGTAGTGCGTTGCGTTGTTTTACTACGCGCTCGTAATCTGCAATAACTCCAGCAAGTCGCGGACTACGAGTTATTAGTAAACGATCTAAAAAGTCGCGGCGGGTAGATGGATCTCCGCGCACTAAATCTAAGTCTTCGGGGGAGAAATAAATTATTTGGCAAGCGCCTAATATTTCGCGTTGACTACGAGTTGGGTTTTGATTGAGACGTGCGCGGTTCGCTTTATTGAGGTTAATTTCTAAGTCGACTTGAAGCGTGCGTGACTCTTTCTCTATCTCTGCTCTGATGATTGCTTGGTTTGAACCTAAAGTAATAAGTGGTTGGTTACTTGAAACGCGGTGGGAAGTTAAAAACGCTAAATAAATAAGCGATTCAGCAATATTTGTTTTGCCTGAACCGTTATCACCAATGAAAGTGTTGACACCTTTTTTGAGCTCTAATTTTAATTTAGGGTACGAACGAAAATTAGTTAGCTCTAATTCGTTTATACGCACGTGTAGCCTTTATAAATATTAGGAGGCGTAACGCATAGGCATAAGTAGGTAGCGATAGTTTTCAATCGCAGCTCCTGCTGGTTCTTTCTTGCCCATCAATATCGCTGGTTTATTTGGACCGGTGAAAGAGATCTGAACAAAAGGTGTTCCGATCGCTTGTAGACCATCTGCTAAGAAAACAGGGTTGAAGGCGATAGATATATCTTCGCCGTTGAGAAGAATTGCGATCTCCTCTGTTGCTTGTGCTTCTTCACCAGCGCCAGCTTCAAGAGAGAGTGATGTGCCGGCAAACTCAAGGCGGAGTGGAACTGTTTTGTCGGTTACTAGCGCAACACGGCGTACAGAATCTAAAAATGGTGCAACTTCAATGACAGCTGTAGTTGTTACATCTTGAGGTAGTAAGTGACGGTATGGGGGAAAGGTTCCATCAAGCATGCGAGATGTCATTGTTTTTCCGTCGCCAGCAAAACCAGCTAGTCGATCATTGCTTGTTGTTGGCGCGAAAGATATTGAAACATTTTTTGAATGTGTAAGAGATTTTGCAGCATCTGCAATTGTGCGCGCACGCATCAATGCAGTAAGTGAGAGATTTGGTGTTGTTGGCTCCCATTGAATTTCGCGTACCGCAAGGCGATATCTATCGGTTGCCGCCAAGGTGACACTTTCTTCATTTATTTCAATATGTACGCCTGTGAGTGTTGGTAGTGAATCATCGCGGCCAGCTGCAATTGCAACTTGTGCAACAGCGGTTGCAAAAACATCACTAGCAACTACACCTGTTGAAGCAGGAAGTTCTGGCAAGTTTGGATACTCAGTTATAGAAAGTGTAGGTAGTGTGAATTTTGCGCTGCCGCTTGTAACTAGAACACGAGATCCATCTAATTGAAAAGTTATAGGTTTATTTGGTAGTGAACGACAAATCTCGGCAAGGAGTTTTCCGGGAACTAATACTTTTCCTTTTTCTTTTATTTCTGCGGTGAAATGGGACTTACTTGCTGTCTCTAAATCAGAGGCGGATAGAAGTACGTCGTCACCACTGGCATCGATAACAATTCCAAGGAGTTCGGTTTTGATAGGGCGGGTTGAAAGGCTTCGAGAAACCCAATTAACTCCATCAACGAGTGCGGATTGTTCAACAGTAAATTTCACGAGCGTCTCCCTGTATTTGTCTTTTGAAAGTCTTTCATAGTTTGTGGGTTCGCCACAGAGCGGGTTTTATCTATATATAAGTAGTAGTAGTAACCACAGGTGTTTTCTGTGGATAAAGAAGAAAAGTCCACCTCATAGGCGTTATTTACTTTTGTAAGGGTGTGGGAAAGTAGGTGTGATCTGTGGGTAGAGAAAAGATTTCTCTCGCGTTTTTCCATATAAACCACCCCTTCCACCTCAATTCAAAGAGATACCCACAGAAATTCTGCAGATACCCACACTTATCCACACCTTTTCCCCAACTGGGGGTAAAAAGGGCTATTTAGGTGAAAAACCCTAAATCGGACTTTTTGCTAATTACGTGCTTGTTGTTTGATCCGGTTAGTCAACTCAGTGACTTGGTTATAGATCGAACGACGCTCTGCCATTAGTTGGCGAATCTTGCGATCGGCATGCATCACAGTGGTGTGATCACGCCCTCCGAAAGTTTGGCCAATTTTTGGAAGAGAAAGATCGGTGAGTTCGCGACACAAATACATTGCGATTTGTCGAGCATTTACTAATACTCGAGAACGCGAAGTGCCACAAAGATCATCGAGAGTAAGACTGAAATAAGCAGCTGTTTGAGCCATGATTGTGGCTCCTGTAATTTCAGGAGTGAGTTCGTTAGGAATCAAATCTTTCAAAACAATTTCAGCAAGCGATAAATCAACACCTTGTCGGTTCAAGCTAGCAAAAGCTGTAACACGAATCAACGCGCCTTCAAGCTCGCGAATATTTGTAGAGATTTTGCTGGCTATGTATTCCAAAACATCATCAGGTGCATTCAATTTATCTTGGGCAGCTTTTTTACGAAGAATCGCAATACGTGTCTCTAATTCAGGAGGTTGAATATCTGTAATCAAACCCCACTCAAAACGTGAACGTAAACGATCTTCCAAAGTAGTGAGTTGTTTTGGCGGACGATCACTCGAGATAACAATTTGTTTATTAGCGTTATACAAAGTGTTGAAAGTGTGGAAGAACTCTTCCTGGGTGCGCTCTTTATTTTCTAAGAACTGAATATCATCGACAAGCAAAACATCTAAATCGCGATAACGGCGCTGGAAAGCCGAAGCTTTATCGTCTCGAATAGAGTTAATAAAGTCGTTTGTAAACTCTTCACTTGATACATAACGCACACGAACGCTGCCATATAACTCTTTAGCGTATGCACCAATTGCATGCAGTAAGTGTGTTTTCCCAAGTCCAGATTCACCATAGATAAATAAAGGGTTGTAAGCCTTTGCTGGTGCTTCAGCTACCGCAACAGCTGCGGCGTGAGCAAAACGATTTGATGCACCAATAACAAAAGTTTCAAAAATATATCGTGGGTTAAGTTGTGACTGCTCTCCACCTTTACTAGTTACAGGTGTAGGAATGTCGTCGCGGCCAGTGCCAGATTTTGGAAGAACAAATTCAATATCAACTTCTGGGATAGGAAGATCAAGGGCTTCGAGAGTTTCATCAACAGTTACGGCGATATTTGTTTTTTCGCCGAGTTCGCGAGTAAGTACATCTCCAACAATGGAGCGCAAACGACTCTCTAAAACATCTTTCGCAAAAGCATTAGGCGCAGCAACTAATAAATTTGTTACGCCATTGCCTTGAAGCAGGCCCAAAGGTTTCGTTAGTTGTAAAAATGCTCGATGCTGAGGGGAATCCACCGCTACCTCTTCGATAACCCGGCTCCAGAGTTGGGTCAGTTCGACCTCTTTTACATCCATCCGGCGCCCCTTTGGTAATCCACAGTGTTATCCACAGGCTGTGGTCTAAACCTCAGATTGAGCCCTGATGTAGGGCTTCCTCGGTCCTTCCCTGTGGATAGAAGGGAAAAGTAGGGCTTCTTGGCCAAAATAGCAACTGGTTATCCACAATTCCTATAGGGAGGAAGAAGAAAAGCATCAGTTTGCCAACCTTATCCCCAGACCTCTACCGTTACCTCCTCGTTCCACTTCCCCCGTATTTATGACCTGATTTTTGATCGCAATAAGGAGTCCTCATGACTAAGCGCACCTTTCAACCAAATACACGTCGTCGCGCCAAGAAGCATGGCTTCCGCGCACGCATGGCAACTCGCGCTGGCCGCGCAGTACTAGCTGGCCGCCGCGCTAAAGGTCGCCTCCGCCTCTCTGCGTAATTGCTGAAAGCACTCAAGGAATAACTCGCGTGCTTCCAAAAAATGCACGACTAACAGATAGCAATGAGTTTTCTCGCGCCACAAAGAGTGGACTTCGTGTATCTACACAAAATTTTATCGGATACCTATACCTCAATAATAACGATCAACCCACCCGCGCCGGATTTATTGTCGGTAAAAGTGCAGGTGGATCAGTGGTGAGACACCTTGTTGTTCGCAAAATCCGCCACATTGTCAGCAACGAAATAAATAATCTTCCTAACAATTCACTATTTGTGATCCGTGCCCTCAATGGCGCTGCTAAAGCAAATACACAGGAGGAGATTTCTTTAATTATTTCAAAACTCATTAAGAAATCTTCCGAGGTAAAGAAGTAATGAGAAAAATTATTGTCGGATTTATCCGCTTTTATCAAAAATGGATTTCCCCAAGCTTTGCGCCGCGCTGCAAGTATTACCCATCATGTTCAAGTTACGCCGCGACAGCAATTGAGAACTACGGACTTAAAGGTTTAGCAATGAGCGCATGGCGTTTAGTTCGATGTAATCCGTGGTCTCACGGTGGTGTCGATTATGTTGTTATTAAAGAGAAGGTGGGAACTACTAAATGAATACGATCCTAAACCCATTGTATTTCGCTGTTTCTTGGGTCATTATTACAATTCACGATCTACTCTCTCCAATCTTCAGTGCAGACTCTGGTGTCTCATGGAGCCTTTCAATTATTGGTCTCGTAATTATTATTCGCGTTCTCCTCATTCCTTTATTTGTGAAGCAAATCAAAAGCCAGCGCGCTCTTACTGCGCTACAGCCGCACATGAAGGAAATTCAAAAAAAGTATAAAGATGATCGCCAAAAGCAATCAGAAGAAATGATGAAACTCTACAAAGAGCACAAAACAAACCCGCTTGCATCATGTTTCCCAATACTTGCACAAGCCCCTATTTTCTTTGCCCTCTTCACTGTTCTCAATGGAATTGGTAAGAACCCACCAGTAAAGCATGGCGTGCTAACCCAGGAAGATGTTGTAAGTGCAGCTCAAGCTAAGTTTTTTGGTGCACCAATTTCAGATACTTTCCTAGGCACAGATATCACAACGGTAAAAATTGTTACCGTCATACTTATTGCCTTTATGTCTGCAACAACTTTTACAACCCAACGTCAGTTGATGGTAAAAGGAATGCCAAAAATGGATTCCAGCAACAATATGATGTTGCAACAACAAAAAATTATGTTGTATTTGTTCCCGCTTATATTTGCAATCTCTGGCGTGAACTTTCCAATCGGAGTTTTAATTTATTGGTCAACAACAAACTTATGGACATGGGGACAGCAGTACTACGTCATC
>CAIOIJ010000111.1 GCA_903858325.1 uncultured Actinomycetes bacterium | reverse complement strand
ATAACGGCGATCCCACGTTCGAAGCGTGGCTGGGGCAATCCCTAGCCGCCTTGCAACGGCTGCAACAGTCAAAAGATCGTCCACGCCCCTATGGTGGCGCTAAGTGGGCGAACTCACCAGTCCAAAACCCGAATTTGAACAACTTATGACGCGGTATAACTTGAACAACTTATGACTCGGTTGTATGGTTCTTTTATGGCTGAAATATCTCGCTTACCCCAGCCCACTTCTGATAATTGGGAGTGGCAATACGAAGGTGCATGTCGTGACATGCCCCCTGAAATGTTTTTCCATCCAGATGGCGAGCGCGGACCGCGCCGACGCAATCGCGAGAATGCCGCCAAGGCAGTCTGCGCTTCTTGTCCTGTCATGCAGGCCTGTCGCGCGCATGCACTCGCGGTTCAAGAGCCATACGGAATTTGGGGCGGTTTATCAGAAGATGATCGCTTAGCGATTATCGATTCAAAAACACCGCCAAATATTTCACACGCTTCCTAATTATTCGCCGAGCAAACTCCATGCTCGGACTCCCCCGATGATGCCAGCCTCATTTGGCACAATCACTACATCATCTCCCAATTTATGAATTACTGAATCTTTGATTCTGCGTGAATTTCCGCCGCCTAAGTACAGACGATCCCAATGAAATACTGGACGCAATTCATCAACCATTGATCTAATGCGACGCGACCAAAACGAATCTCCTAGTAAGCGGCGCTGATGTTCACCTATCCAACTGTCATACGTTTCATTTCTGCGAATCGTGGCATGTGAAAGTTCTATATGTGGAGCTAATTTTCCGCCATCAAATACTGCGCACCCAAGTCCTGTGCCTAATGTAAGTACAACTTCAAAACCAGATCCTGCAACAACACCTGCGCCGTGAACCTCTGCATCATTGAGTACAAGTGTTGGCTTACCAAGTGCATGAGTAAGGCCTTCTCGCATATCAAAGCCATCCCACGCCTTTTTTAATTCAGGATCCATGCGAGTACGAGGTCCTGCCGTATTTATGTAATGTGGCGTAGAAACAACAACTCCATGGCGCATCATTCCGGGCATTCCAACGCTGACGCGATCTGCCGTAGGTAATGAATGTGAAAGCTCGACAATAGTTTCTATGAGCCTGCTTGGTGAGAGTGGATATGGGGTTTCAATGCGAATTGCAGGAGCTCTCATGGTTCCTGCGCTATCGAGCACAGATGCCTTGATTCCAAGGCCACCGCAATCCACCGAAAGCGTCAGGTTTTCCATGGGCAAAAGAGTAACTTCAATAGTCGGGTATTGGAATCTCACTTTGAGTTCATAGCCTTTATCAGGTTGGATAGTCAGATGGCGCCACACATTCATCCAACGAAAGTCATGTTGATTTCTTCCACGAGCGCCTTATTAGAAACTATGACTCCAGACCTAATTACGGTCGATCAAATTCTTGCACATTCAGGTGTTTCGAAAGGCTCTTTGTATCACCACTTTGAAGACATAACCGATTTGCTGGAAATTACATATATCAGCCGATACGCAAAATGGATCGATGCAAGTATTTCGGGAATGACAAAAGTCTTGCAACATGTAAAGACTAAAGAAGAATTAGTAGATGCTCTGATGGAAGTTACAAAATTTACTCAAAGCTCCATCATGCGCGAGAGCAGAATCGAGCGCGCCAGAACTTTGGGCTTAGCCAATGGAAAACCACGTTTTGAAAAAGCACTAGGTGAAGAAACTAAGCGTTTAGCTAATTCGATTGAAGACTTAGTTCGTGAAGTTATAGAGCGCGGATTATTTCAATCTACCTTGAACCCCAAAGTTATTGCGGTTTTTATTCAGGCGTATACCCTCGGAAAAATTGTCAATGATTTCAGTCCTGAACCAGTAAGTGATGATGACTGGAATATTCTTATCAATCACATCATTAGAAGTTCTTTTATCGCTCAATAGAAAAAGGCCCCTGGTGAATTACCAGGAGCCCTTTTCGAAGTACGTATGACTTAGTGTGAATGCCCACCAGGTCCGTGTGAGTGACCGTGTCCACCCGCTTCTGGCTCTTGATCTGCTGGACGCTCATAAACAACAGCTTCTGTTGTAATAAACATTGCAGCGATAGAGGCCGCGTTAGCAAGTGCTGAACGAGTTACCTTCACTGGGTCGATGACGCCATCTTTTGCAAGATCGCCATAGACATCAGTTGCAGCATTGAAGCCTTCGTTAGCTTTCATTGCGCGAACCTTTGCAACAACGACATAACCTTCAAGGCCTGCATTTTCTGCAATCCAGCGAAGTGGTTCATCGCAAGCTTTGCGAACAAGGCGAACACCTACTGCTTTGTCGCCAGTGAAACCAAGATCGCCTTCGAGAGAATCAGCTGCGTGAACAAGTGCT
>CAIOIJ010000110.1 GCA_903858325.1 uncultured Actinomycetes bacterium | reverse complement strand
CTGCTTTGCAGTATCTAGTCCTACACCAACGACAATGAGGATAGCTGTTCCACCAAATGGGAAGTTCTGAGTTGCTCCGAAGAGAACAAGTGCTCCAATTGGAATAACTGCAACAAGTGCTAGATAAATAGAACCTGGAGCTGTGATGCGTGAAAGAACATATTGCAAATATTCAGAAGTTGGGCGTCCGGCACGAATACCAGGAATAAAGCCGCCGTACTTCTTCATATTGTCGGCAACTTCATCCGGATTGAATGTGATTGCAACATAGAAGTATGTAAAGAAAATAATAAGGGCTGCATATGAAGCCACATAAATTGGGTGATCGCCCTTAACAAAGTTACGGCTAATCCAAACTGCCCATCCTGCTTGGCTATTTGTAAAGTTCACAATGAGCGAAGGAATGTAGAGCAATGAGGATGCGAAAATTACTGGAATAACGCCGGCCTGGTTGACCTTGATTGGAATATAAGTGCTTGTTCCTCCGTAAGCCTGACGTCCAACCATGCGCTTTGCATACTGCACTGGGATACGACGTTGTGCTTGTTCAACAAATACAACCGCTGCAACAACTAGAACACCGACTGCAAGTACGAAGAGGAATGCGAACAAACCCTTCTGCAATTTGATTGACCATAGGTTGCCAGGGAATCCTGCCGCAATAGATGTGAAGATAAGGATTGACATACCGTTACCAACACCGCGGTCAGTGATTAGTTCGCCAAGCCACATAATTACAGAAGTTCCTGCAGTCATAACAAAAATCATTGTGACAATGCGTTGCCATGAAGTGTCAGGAATAATTGCTTCGGCACAACCTGAAATCAAACGACCTGGCGTGCGAGCAACGGCAATCAAACCTGTTGATTGCAATACTGCAAGACCAATCGTCAAATAACGTGTGTACTGGGTGAGCTTTGCTGTTCCTGATTGTCCTTCTTGCTTGAGAGCTTCAAAGCGAGGAATAACAACTGTGAGCAACTGAATAATGATTGAGCTGGTGATGTAAGGCATGATTCCAAGTGCAAAAACAGAGAGGTGCAAAAGTGCGCCACCGCTGAACAAGTTGATGAGACCAAAGAGTCCACCAGATTGAACCTGCTTGAGACATGAACTAACCGCACCGTATGAAACACCAGGTGTTGGAACAACGGAACCAAAGCGGAAGAGTCCCATGATGGAAAGAGTGAAGAAGATCTTCTTTCGAAGGTCCGGTGTCCTAAAGGCCATAGCAAATGCATTGAGCATTTATCTTCTCCCTCTCTCTAATCAATAACTACTAATGAATATTTTTACAGTGTCTTTGCAGATCCGCCAGCAGCAGAAATCTTGTCGATTGCTGTTGAGGAGAATTTGTGCGCAGTTACATTTACCTTGACTGCAATATCGCCATTGCCAAGAACCTTTACAGGCAAGCTATCGCGAACTGCACCCTTAGCAATGAGATCAGCAACAGTGACATCGCCACCCTTTGGGAAGAGTGCGTTGATTGTTGAAACATTGACTGCTTGGTATTCGATGCGGGCTGGGTTCTTGAATCCGCGCAACTTAGGCAAACGCATTACGAGAGGTAGTTGTCCACCTTCGAAACCTGCACGAACCTGGTTACGGGCACGAGTTCCCTTACCACCACGACCTGCTGTCTTTCCCTTTGATGCTTCTCCGCGACCCTTACGAGTTTTGGCTTTCTTAGCACCAGGGGCTGGACGCAAATGATGAAGTTTGAGTGTCATCGTTATTCAACCTCCTCAACCTTGATTAGGTGGCGAACTGCGTAAACCATGCCACGAATCTCTGGACGATCTTCTTT
>CAIOIJ010000109.1 GCA_903858325.1 uncultured Actinomycetes bacterium | reverse complement strand
TGGTGCAAATGTAACTTCAGATCCAAAGATTCTCTCTGGCGTAAAAGTCACTGCAGAAGTTATTGATGAAATCAAGGGACCTAAGGTCGACATTCTTCGTTACATGAACAAGACAGGTTTCCGTCGTCGTCAAGGTTTTCGTTCACAACACACACGTGTAAAAATCACAGCCATCAATGGCTTGAAGTAAGGGGAGTAGACCATGGCAAGTAAGAAGGGTGTCTCCTCGACACGTAACGGTCGCGATTCAAATGCGCAGTACCTCGGTATCAAGCGCTTCGGTGGTCAAGTTGTAAACAGTGGCGAGATCTTGGTACGTCAACGTGGAACACATTTCCACCCAGGAAAAAATGTTGGTCGCGGTAAAGATGACACACTATTTGCACTTGCTGCAGGTTCAGTGGAATTCGGTCGCGCTCGCGGACGTAACGTCGTGAATGTGGTTCCAGTAGCTTAATAAACGGTTCTCAAGAAGAGCGGGCCGCATACATGTGCGGCTCGCTTTTTTATTTCAATCAATAGAAAGAATAGAAGGAGGTTATCGTGGCAACATTCGTTGATCGCGTAACTCTCTATGCCACCGCAGGAAAAGGTGGCGACGGTTGCGTCTCTGTAAAGCGCGAAAAATTCAAACCACTTGGCGGTCCTGATGGCGGCAATGGTGGACGCGGTGGAGACATTATTTTGGTTGTAGATCCAAACGTTACGACTCTTCTTGATTTTCACCACTCACCACATCGCAAAGCAACATCTGGTCATCAAGGTTATGGCGATCGCAAAGATGGTTACAGCGGTGAAGATTTAATTCTTGGTGTTCCAAATGGAACTGTTATTTATGATCAAGCAGGCATCCAAATTGCTGACCTCATAGGTACTGGCACAACATTTGTTGCGGCCCAAGGTGGCTTTGGTGGTCTTGGAAATTTAGCGCTCTCATCTTCTAAGCGCCGTGCACCAGGTTTTGCCCTTCTTGGCGAGCCAGGTGAAGAACGCATCCTGCAATTAGAGTTGAAATCTGTTGCCGATATTGCACTCGTAGGTTTTCCAAGTGCAGGTAAATCATCACTCATTGCTGCAATATCTTCAGCGCGCCCAAAGATTGCTGATTATCCATTTACAACCTTGATTCCTAACCTCGGTGTTGTGCAAGCAGGTGGCACTCGCTTTACCGTTGCCGACGTTCCAGGATTGATTCCAGGAGCTAGTCAAGGAAAAGGTTTAGGCCTTGAATTCCTGCGCCACGTAGAACGTTGCGTTGCACTTGTTCACGTACTTGATTGTGGAACTTTAGAGACTGATAGAAATCCAATCTCTGACCTCGAAGCGATTGAACTTGAACTCAAACAATATGGTGGCCTTGAAGATCGCACACGCATTATTGCTCTCAACAAAATTGATATTCCAGATGGCGCCGCAATGGCCGAGATGGTTGAGCAAACGCTGCGCGATAAAGGTTATGAAGTCTATGCAGTCTCTGCCGCTAGTCGCGCAGGACTTCAAGAGCTCACATATGCGATGGCTCGCCTTATACAAAAAGAGCGTGCAGAGATGGCAGTGGAAGAGCGCACCCGAATTATTTTGCGCCCAACTCCAGTTGATGATTCAGGATTTACCGTAAAAGCAAATGAAGATGGTTCATTTACTGTGCGCGGAAATAAAGTTGTGCGTTGGGTTCGTCAAACGAATTTCAAAAATGCAGAAGCTATCGGCTATCTTGCCGACCGACTTGCTCAACTTGGCGTTGAAAAAGAACTTTACAAAAAGGGTGCAGTTGCCGGCAGCGAAGTTCGCATTGGTAGCGGCGATAACGAAGTTGTTTTTGATTGGGAGCCAACAATCGAAGCTGGAGCAGAGCAATTAGCTGGCCACTTGCATCGTCGAGGCGAAGATTCTCGCCTCGAAGGTTCATGGGGAGCTCCGGTTCGCGAAGAAGAAGATCATTTGAGCGATGAAGAGATTGCAATGCAGTGGGAGTACAACGTGATTGACCCACATACGCCTAAACTTGTTGAACCACCAAAGAGCGAAATAGAGGATGGAGATGAAAAGTGAGCCGTGCACACGTCATCTCTGCCAAGCGCATTGTCATCAAGATTGGCTCCTCGTCTCTCACAGGTAATGCAGGATCGCAATTAGATTCTGATTCCGTCAATAAATTGGTACAGGTTGTTGCGGCATGTAAAAAACGTGGCGCCGAAGTCGTTGTTGTTTCATCTGGTGCAATTGCAGCCGGCCTTGCTCCATTGGGATTGAGCTCGCGCCCACAAGATTTAGCAACACAACAGGCGGCAGCATCCGTTGGTCAAGGTTTACTCATCGCTCGCTATACCGAGAGTTTTGCTAAACATTCAATTGTTGCTTCACAAGTATTGCTAACAACTGAAGATATTGTTCGGCGCGCCCATTATCAAAATGCGCAGCGCACTTTGTATCGCTTGCTCTCACTTGGTGTTGTTCCAATTATCAACGAGAACGATAGCGTCGGAACGAAAGAGATCCGATTTGGCGATAACGACCGACTTGCTGCATTAGTTGCAATGTTGATAGATGCAGATTTATTGGTTTTGATTTCAGATATTGATGCACTCTATGACGCGCCACCATCGCAGGCGGGTGCAAAAGCAATTCATGAAGTGGCCTCAATTTCAGATATAGATTTGAAAACAATTGGAGGAGCAGGTACTTCAGGAGTAGGTAGCGGCGGAATGGTTACCAAAATTGAAGCTGCTCGCATATCAACTAGTGCTGGAATTTCGATGTTACTTACTTCTCTCGAGCAATCAGAGGAAAGTCTTGCTGGATCTGCGCAAGGTACGTATTTCCACGCAGAATCCAAAAAGACAAATTCTCGTTTACTCTGGTTAGCTCATGCAACAACTCCACGTGGTCGATTAGTCCTCGATGCTGGTGCGGTGAAGGCAATTATTGAGCGAGGAGTTTCACTTCTTCCTGCAGGTGTAACTGGCGTTGAAGGCGAATTTATCTCTGGTGATGCAGTTGAACTTGTTGGACCAGATCAAAAAGTAGTTGCGCGCGGTTTAGTGGCATTTGATTCTGAAGAGATCCCACAAATGTTAGGCCGCTCTACAAAAGAGCTTGCTCAATCATTAGGTGCTGAATACGAGCGCGAGCTTGTCCACCGTGATGATTTAGTGTTGCTGTAGCGCTATTTCCTTGAGTACAGCAGCAGTAAGTTCTTCATTATTTCCATTATCAGTTGGCTCATCCGATAACTTAACAATGACGGTATTTGTTTTTGGCTCAACATATACATATTGACCATGTAATCCGAGCATCATGTTGACGCCATCAAATGGATGCCAAATTTGTGCGCCATAGCCCCAGTTGTGATCGAGTGTCACTGAAGGCGTACTCAAACGCTTGATCCATGTTGAACTAATTACTCCGCCACCATTTTCAAGAAGTAGTTGACCGACTCGGGCATAATCACGAGCTGCAGCATTGAAACAGCAGAAAGTTTTTTCTTGCCCGCCTTGATGGTCGACATTCCAATACGCATCGAACTCGGCACCAATTGGTTGCCATACATGACTTGTAAAGTAATCAGCTACCAATTGACCGGTAACTTTTTGAATAATCATTCCCAGCAATTGAGTATCTACGCTTCGATATTCAGGAAAAGTTCCAGGTGCTTCCTTCATCTTTCGATTGTGGTCTAGGAACCAATTGAGATCAGTGCTTGCATACATCTGTGCAATTGCTACACCCCATCCTGATGGCCCAGTTGGATAATTATCAGAGACACCGATTCCTGCATTCATGTCGAGTAGATCTTTGATTGTTACTTTGTCGAAATCTGTTCCAGCTTTGAATCGAGGAAGAATACTGACAAATGTGTCGGACTCTTTGATTTTTCCGGCCTGAATCAATTGACCAATAACAATTGATGTCATCGTTTTTGCAACCGAGTAAGAGGGAAGTCGTGATGATTCAGTCATGCCATTCAAATAAGTTTGATATGTGATTTTTCCGTTTCGAACAATCACTAAAGCATTTGTATTTGTCTTCGAGAGAAACTCATCGAATGAAATCTTTGTTTTATCCCACGTAACTTGCGTAGGTACTTCTGGCGTACCGATTCGCCATGGTGTCGGCGTCGAAGGCAGCGCAACAATCCAGTGGCCTGGCATCAAATCTGGAGTCTTTGAGGCGGGGGCTAGAGCGAGTCGAATCGATGAGATGGGTTCTGGATAACGAACTAATTTTGTTATTCCAAATAAGGCAATATAAATAACGAGTAAAGAAATTACGATTTTGCGAAATAATCGGAGCACGCGCTAAGCCTAACTCCCGATAGGCTTAGAACTATGGAGGCAAGAACACTTATAAGCCAGCTAGCTGCTCGAGCGCGCATTGCATCGCGCACATTGAGTGTTGCCACCACACAAGAGCGCAGATCTGCATTGCTTGCAATTGCCGATGCAATCGAATTACGAAGTAATGAAATTGTTGCCGCTAATGAAGTAGATATGAAGCGCGGTCGCGAAAGCGGTTTGAATTCTCAGTTACTAGACCGCCTTCTTCTTACACCCGAACGTATTGTGGGAATTGCTAATGGCGCACGCCAGGTGTCGCAGCTAGAAGATCCACTAGGTAAAACTTTGCGCCAATCAACACTTCCAAATGGTTTAGCGCTCAAACAGATTACGGTTCCATTTGGCGTTATCGGTATGGTTTATGAAGCCCGCCCAAATGTCACCGTTGATGCCGCAGTAATTTTGTTGATGTCAGGCAATGCTGCGCTTTTGCGTGGATCATCGAGTGCGGCTTCCAGTAATGCAATTTTAGTAGATGTCATGCGCCAAGCACTTTCAAATAGTTCAATATCTATTGATGCTATTCAACTCGTTCCATCCGAAGATCGCGAAACAGTAAAGGCATTGTTGAATGCACGAGGCGAAGTTGATCTTGTGATTCCGCGGGGGAGCGCAGCACTTATTCGTATGGTTGTCGATGAATCTAGCGTGCCAACAATTGAAACTGGCGCTGGCGTCTGTCACGTCTACGTTGATGAATTTGCGGATCTTTCAAAAGCGCTTCCAATTCTTATAAATTCAAAGACACATCGCCCAAGTGTGTGCAACGCTGCTGAAACTCTTCTTGTCCACAAAGCAGTCGCGGAAGAATTTCTTCCAATCGCTCTCAAAGCGCTCTCTGATGCTGGTGTTGTTTTGCATGGTGATTTAGCGAGTCAGAAAGTTGCGCAATCTCTTGGAATTGAGTGCGCCCTTGCCACTGATGAAAATTGGTGCACCGAATATGGGGTCCTAGAGATGAACGTAGGCGTCGTTGACTCTTTAGATAGCGCATCCGAACACATTGCAAAATATGGAACGCAACATACTGAAGCTATTGTTTCCGAATCAGATGCCAGTGTGCAGCGCTTTATCGCACTGAGCGATTGTGCTGCCGTAATGATAAATACCTCCACTCGATTTACAGATGGCGAGCAAATGGGATTTGGTGCCGAAATCGGTATCTCTAATCAAAAATTGCATGCTCGTGGCCCAATGGGACTTGAAGCTATGACGACTACTACCTGGATTGTCAGTGGAAATGGGCAGATTCGCAGTTAGCGCACACTTTTATTAGACTCACCGACTATGAGCAGCCTTTCCCGTGATGAAGTAGCAAATCTTGCACGCCTTGCTCGAATCGAAATGAGTGAAGAAGAGCTTGTAAATCTAGCCTCAGAATTCACAGTAATTCTTGAAGCAGTTGCTCGCGTGCAAGAAGTAGCTGGCGCAGATGTCGCACCTACTTCGCATCCACTCCCACTACGAAATGTTTTTCGTCCAGATGTAACAACACCATCTCTGACTCCTGAGGAGGCGCTATCTGGTGCGCCTGCGAGTGAAGATCAACGTTTCCGCGTCCCACAAATTTTGGGAGAAGAAGCATGATTCGTAAATCTGCTGCCGAAATGGCAAATGCATTAGCGCAAGGTGCAATTACTTCTGTCGCACTCACTCAATTACATTTTAATCGCATTGCATCCGTTGATAAAGATGTACATGCATTTCTGCATCTAGATACAGATGGCGCACTAGCTCAAGCAGCTGCCGTAGATGCAAAACGCGCTAAGGGCGAAAAGCTTTCTCCACTTGCTGGTGTCCCACTTGCACTCAAAGATGTTTTGGCGCAAAAGGGAATTCCTACAACCTGTGGCTCCAAGATTCTTGAAGGCTGGCGCCCTCCATATGATTCAACAGTTGTTTCAAATTTGAAGAAGAATGACATTGTTATTTTGGGTAAGACAAATATGGATGAATTTGCAATGGGTTCATCAACCGAGAATTCTGCATATGGTCCAACACATAACCCATGGGATCTCGCTCGTATCCCTGGTGGCTCTGGTGGAGGTTCTGCTGCTTCCCTTGCTGCATTCGAAGCACCGCTGGCTATTGGTACTGATACTGGAGGTTCAATTCGCCAACCTGCAGCAGTGACAGGAACTGTTGGCGTAAAACCAACTTATGGTGGAGTATCGCGATACGGTCTTGTTGCATTTTCATCTTCACTAGATCAAGCCGGCCCTTGTGCAAGAACAGTTCTCGATGCCGCACTTTTGCATGAAGCAATTGCAGGACACGATCCTAAAGATGCAACGAGTATTAATGCACCTGTTCCGCAAGTTGTTGCAGCTGCAAAATCTGCCGATGTCAAAGGCATGAAGATTGGCGTAGTAAAAGAACTCAATGGCGATGGTTACCAACCAGGAGTTCGGGCACGGTTCGAGGAATCACTTGAATTACTTGCAAAAGCTGGCGCGGAAATCGTTGAAGTGTCATGTCCTAACTTCGAATACGCACTCGCGGCTTACTATTTGATTGCACCTTCTGAGGCTTCATCTAACTTGGCGCGCTTCGATGCAATGCGTTATGGATTACGTGTTGGGGATATTGATGGTGCATCAGCTGAAGAAGTTATGAAACTCACCCGTGAGGTTGGTTTTGGTCGCGAAGTAAAGTGTCGAATCATTCTTGGCACATATGCACTTTCTTCAGGTTACTACGACGCATATTACGGAAGCGCTCAGAAAGTGCGCACGCTTATTACCCAAGATTTTACAAATGCATTCGCAAAGGCCGATGTGCTTGTATCGCCAACGTGTCCTACGACAGCATTCAAAATTGGTGAAAAGAGCGATGACCCACTTGCGATGTACCTCAATGACATCGCAACAATTCCAGTAAATATGGCAGGAATTGGTGGAATGTCATTGCCAAGTGGAATTGCCGATGAAGATGGATTACCAGTTGGCTTCCAGATCATGTCACCAGTGATGAAAGATGAGCGCATGTATTCAGTTGGCGCGGCACTAGAAGCTGCCCTGCTTGGCACATGGGGTGCACCAATTCTTTCGAAGGCCCCTGCCTTGGGAGGTGTTGCATGAGCCTTACTTATGAAGATGTGATTGCAAAATACGAACCCGTACTAGGTCTTGAAGTTCACTGCGAACTCAATACAAATTCAAAGATGTTCTGCGGTTGCAGCACAATATTTGGTGCAGAACCAAATACACAGACATGTCCCGTCTGTTTGGCACTTCCTGGTGCACTGCCAGTAGTCAATGAAAAAGCTATTGAGTCAACAATCAAGATCGGTTTAGCGCTCAACTGCTCTATCGCACCATTTAGTCGCTTTGCTCGCAAGAATTATTTTTATCCTGATATGCCAAAGAATTTCCAAATTTCACAGTATGACGAACCGATCTGCGTCAACGGCTATGTTGATGTAGAGATTGAGACCGAAGAAGGTCCCAAAAAATTCCGTGTTGAAATTGAACGTGTACACATGGAAGAAGACACAGGAAAGTCACTTCACGTTGGTGGCGCAACCGGTCGTATTCATGGCGCTGAGTATTCGTTGCTCGATTACAACCGCGCTGGAATTCCGCTCGTAGAAATTGTTACAAAGATTGTTCCGGGTACAGGTAAATACGCACCAGAAGTTGCAAAAGCATATGTAGCAGAACTGCGCGATATCTTGCGTTCATTAGGTGTCAGTGATGTGAAAATGGAGCAAGGTTCGTTGCGTTGCGATGCCAACGTTTCACTTCGTCTCATCGGTGCAGAAAAGCTCGGTACAAGAAGTGAGACAAAGAATGTGAATTCATTACGTTCAGTCGAACGTGCTGTTCGCGGAGAAATGATTCGCCATGCAGAGCTTCTCAATAAAGGAGAGCGCGTTGTACAAGAAACGCGTCACTTCCAAGAAGAGTCTGGACTAACTCGCTCTGGTCGCTCAAAAGAACAAGCAGAGGATTATCGCTATTTCCCAGAACCGGATTTAGTTCCAGTAGAACCAGATGCTGCCTGGATCGAAGAGCTTCGCGCACAACTTCCAGAGCGTCCTTCTGTCCACCGTAAGCGCTTGCAAGAAGAATGGTCTGTTCCGGATAAAGAGATGGCGGCAATGATCAATGCCGACCTACTCGATACCGTTGAAGCGACAGTAATTCTTGGAAGCGATCCAACAAAGGCGCGCAGTTGGTGGCTTGGCGAAATTTCTCGTATTGCTAATGAGCAAAATGTTTCGGTAAAAGAATTAGCAATTACTCCAACAGATGTTGCAGAAATTGTTGCACTTGTTGCAAAGGGTGAACTTACTGACAAGCTTGCTCGTCAAGTTGTCGAAGGTGTTATCGCGGGAGAAGGAAAACCAGCGGCAGTAATCTCAGCTCGCGGAATCAAGGTAGTCAATGATGACTCTGCGCTCATGGCTGCCATTGAAAAGGCTTGTGCAGAGCAGCCTGAGACTGCAGAGAAAGTTCGCAATGGACATTTACCTGCAGCCGGCGCACTTATTGGCGCAATCATGAAAGAGACAAAAGGCCAAGCAGATGCTGCTCGCGTACGAGAGCTTCTACTTGGCCATTTAGGTCAAGCTTAGTTTTAGTGAACTAAAACGCCTTCTGTTTCTACAACTGCTTCTTTTCCAATATTGATAAAGAAGAAGAGAACAATTGCACCAACAAATAGGAGTGCAGCGCTAAATTGGAATGCAACTGTAAATCCATGAGTCATTGCAAATGGCTGTAACTTCTTTCCAAGCTCTGCGTGCGCACTGATATATGTTGTTGTAGCAGTTGCTGCAACAGTATTGAGTAGCGCAGTTCCTAATGAACCACCGATCTGCTGGCTGGTATTGATCATGGCGCTTGCAACACCGGTGTCGTGATTACTTACTGCGTGAAGTGATGTTGTTGTAAGAGGAATGAATACAAGGGCCATTCCACTAGACATGACTACGAGTGCAGGCAAAACATGTGTTACATACGATGTTTCTGGTGTGATGCGCGATAGGAATAGGAGTCCAAGGCTTGCAGCGATAAGCCCAGGAATCATCAACGGTTTTGGTCCAAATTTTGGAAGCAATTGCGATGCGATTCCGGCAAAGACAATGATTCCCGCGGTAAATGGCAAGAATGCAAAACCAGATTTCAATGGACTGTAGCCAAGAATTACTTGAAGGTAGAGACCAAGGAATAAGAACATTGAAAAGAGTCCAGCTCCAACGACGAGTGAACCTAAGTAGGAACCTCCACGGTTACGCTCAGTTACAACACGCAATGGCATCAATGGATTCGCAACTCTTTTCTCAATTACAACAAATGCAATAAGGAGCAGTACTGCAGCGCCCAAGAATGTAAGAGTGTGTCGATCAGTCCAACCAGATGTTGCTGCTTGATTGAAGCCGTAAGTCAAAGAGAATAGTCCTGCAGTAGCAGTGATTACGCCAGGAATATCGTAAGTTCTATTTCCTTGCGCTTTTGATTCGTGTACAAATTTTGTAGCAAGTACAAAAGCAAGTAGTGCAATTGGCACGTTGACGCCTAAGCACCAGCGCCATGAAAAGAATTCGGTAAGCGTTCCACCAAGAATGAGGCCAATTGCTGCGCCGCCACCAGAGATTGCGCCAACGACACCAAATGCTTTTGCGCGTTCTGCAGGAATTGTGAAAGTTACGGAAATAATTGCAAGTGCAGCTGGTGCAAGTAATGCCCCGAATACGCCTTGAAGTGCACGTGATGTAAAGAGAAGAGCTTGCGTTGATGCGATTCCACCTAATGCTGAAGCGCCAGCAAAACCAAGAAGACCAATCATGAAAATCTTCTTACGTCCCATGAAGTCACCGATGCGCCCACCTAGAAGAAGTAATGAACCAAACGCAAGTGTGTATGCAGTAATTACCCATTGCTGATTTGCATCGGTAATTCCGAGGTCGACCTTTGCGCTAGGAATTGCGATATTGACAATTGATGAGTCGAGTACGACCATCAATTGAGATACGGCAACGACAAACAAGGTACGCCAACGGTTGGGGTCTATTCCTTCAATAATGGGCTTTTTTGACACGCATCACTCCGATTCAGATATCTAGGATTCTTTCGATTGCTAACTAAACGGATACTATCTTCCCATGTCGACGATGAAACCGCGCTCTGGACTAGTTACTGATGGCATGGAGCGAGCACCTGCTCGCGGAATGTTACGTGCAGTTGGTATGGGTGATGCTGATTGGGTAAAACCACAAATCGGAATTGTTTCTTCTTGGAATGAAATCACCCCATGCAACCTTTCACTCGATCGCCTAGCGAAAGCTTCACGCCAAGGTGTTATTGATGCAGGCGGCTTTCCGATGCAATTTGGAACAATTTCGGTCTCTGATGGCATATCAATGGGCCATGAAGGTATGCACTTCTCTTTAGTTTCTCGCGAAGTAATTGCAGATTCAGTTGAAACCGTTATGCAAGCAGAACGTCTTGATGGAATGGTTACATTTGCAGGGTGTGATAAATCACTTCCTGGAATGATGATGGCTGCGGCGCGTATCGATGTAGCAAGTGTTTTTGTATCTGCAGGATCAACACTTCCTGGCCAAGTAGATGGCAAAGATGTAACCATCATTGATGCATTTGAAGCAGTGGGTGCATGTGCTCGCGGATTGATTACACAAGAGCGAATTGATCAAATTGAACGCGCAATTTGTCCAGGCGAAGGTGCATGCGGAGGTATGTACACCGCAAACACAATGGCGGCTGTAGGAGAAGCAATTGGACTTTCATTGCCAGGCTCTGCTGCACCACCCGCAGTTGATCGTCGACGCGATGCCTTCTCTGTCAAAGCAGGAGCTGCAGTTGTAAATCTCATTGCACAAGGAATTACTACGCGTGACATTTTGACTAAAGGTGCATTTGAAAATGCCATCACAACTGTTATGGCACTTGGTGGTTCAACAAATGCAGTTCTACATTTACTTGCAATTGCTCACGAGGCAGATGTAGATCTGAGCCTCGATGATTTCCATCGCATTGGTTCTAAAGTTCCTTTGCTCGGCGATCTAAAACCATTCGGCCGCTTCGTTATGAGTGATGTCGATAAAGTCGGCGGTATCCCTGTGATTCTCAAAGGTCTGCTCGAAGCTGGTTTATTACATGGTGACGAACTCACAGTCACTGGAAAAACAATGGCTGAAAACTTAGCCGATATAAATCCACCAGATGCTGATGGCGAAATTTTGCGCGCAATGAGTAAGCCACTCTCTACTGATATCGGTATTTCAATTCTTAAAGGTTCACTCGCACCAGATGGCGCAGTGTGCAAAACTGCTGGTATCGGTATCGAAGAATTCGAAGGCCCTACAAAAGTATTTGAACGCGAACAAGCGGCGATGGATGCACTTGAAAATGGATCAATTGTTGCCGGTGATGTTGTTGTCATTCGCTACGAAGGACCAAAGGGTGGTCCAGGTATGCGCGAAATGTTAATGATTACTGGTGCTATCAAAGGTGCAGGCCTTGGTAAATCGGTTCTGCTACTTACCGATGGACGCTTCTCTGGAGGCTCCACTGGATTATGTGTTGGACATGTTGCCCCAGAAGCTGTCGATGGCGGACCAATTGCATTTATAAAAAATGGTGATCGCGTTCGAATCAATACAACTACTCGCACACTCGATCTCTTAGTCGATGCCGGCGAACTGGAAGCACGCAAAATTGGGTGGAAGCCAATTCCACATAAGTACACACGAGGCGTACTTGCGAAATATGCAAAGCTCGTTGGATCCGCTTCCAAAGGCGCCGTCTGCGACTAGTTCGCGGTTCAAATTGTGAGATGCCCCATATTGGGGTTGACGCATCCCTGCGCGTATTGGAGAATAAGCCCATGTTCTCAACAGCAATTGTGGTGGTGATTTAGTAGCGCGTGATCAGTCAATCGATCTCGCGCTCCCTCAGTTGATCTGAGGGATTTTTTATTTACCCAGCAATTCTTATAAGGAAAGGAGCGGAAGATGAGCAAAGCGATGAATGGAGCAAGTTCACTCGTCAAGTCATTGGAATCTGCCGGCGTCGATGTGATGTTTGGTATTCCTGGTGGCGCAATTCTTCCTGCTTACGATCCAATCTTCGATAGCAAGATTCGCCACATCTTGGTTCGCCACGAACAAGGCGCAGGTCATGCTGCAACTGGTTATGCCCAAGTAACAGGACGCGTCGGTGTCTGTATCGCGACATCAGGTCCAGGTGCAACAAATCTAGTTACACCACTTGCTGATGCCGCAATGGATTCAGTTCCACTTGTTGCAATTACTGGACAAGTTCCATCTGTCGCAATTGGTACCGATGCTTTTCAAGAGGCCGATATTCGTGGAATCACGATGCCATTTACAAAACATAATTATTTAGTTACAAATCCTGATGACATTCCTCGCGCAATTGCAGAAGCTTTTCATATTGCAGGCTCTGGTCGTCCCGGCCCAGTTCTCGTAGATATAGCTAAAGATGCGCTGCAAAAAGAGACAAACTTTGTCTGGCCAACATCAATCAATTTGCCTGGATATCACCCACAGACAACACCTGAGAATGGTGCAATTTCAGATGCCGCTGCACTTATTGCGCAATCGTCAAAGCCAGTTTTCTATGTCGGTGGCGGAGTTATCAAAGCAAATGCATCGCACGAGCTTTTGCAACTTGCGCAACTTTTAGGCGCACCAGTTGTAACAACGCTTATGGCGCGCGGAGCATTTCCAGATAGTCATACTTTGCATCTTGGAATGCCAGGAATGCATGGAACCGTTGCTGCAGTTACCGCTCTACAAAAAGCAGATTTGCTCATTGCATTGGGAACACGCTTTGATGATCGCGTAACTGGAAAACTTTCTTCTTTTGCAACACATGCAAAAGTTATTCATGCTGATATTGACCCAGCGGAAATTGGCAAAAATCGTTTTGCCGATGTCCCAATTGTTGGTGATGTGAAAGAAACTATTTCTGCTTTGATTCCAGCTCTCAAGAAAGCGCTCGAGAAGAACCGTCCCGATCTCACCGCATGGTTGCGTCAAATGTATTCACTGCGCAGCACATATCCATTGGGTTATGACAAGCCTGCCGATGGTTCTATTTCGCCGCAATATGTCATTGAACGACTTGGAAAAATTTCAGGTCCAGATGCAATCTACGTTGCAGGCGTTGGTCAACATCAGATGTGGGCATCACAATTTGTTTCTTATGAAAAGCCACGTACATGGCTCAACTCTGGTGGCTTAGGAACAATGGGTTATTCAGTTCCTGCAGCTATGGGTGCAAAAGTTGGCGCGCCTAATACAACGGTGTGGGCAATTGATGGCGATGGTTGTTTCCAAATGACTAACCAAGAGTTAGTTACTTGCGCGCTCAACAATATTCCGATCAAGGTTGCAATTATCAATAATGAATCACTCGGAATGGTGCGCCAATGGCAGACCCTTTTCTATGAGGGTCGTTATTCAAATACAAGTCTTGAATCAAAGCGCATACCAAATTTCCCAATGCTTGCAGAAGCGATGGGATGCGTTGGCCTTAGTTGTGATCGTCCGGAAGATGTCGATAAGACAATTGAAAAGGCGATGTCAATCAATGACCAACCAGTGGTAGTTGATTTCCGAGTATTCCGTGACGCGATGGTGTGGCCAATGGTTGCTGCGGGAACTTCAAATGATGACATCATGATTGCGCGAGAACTTGCGCCTGACTGGGATTCACAGGAGCTCTAATGAGTAAACATACGCTTTCAGTTCTCGTAGAAAACTCACCTGGTGTACTTGCACGTGTTGCAGGACTTTTTTCACGTCGCGCTTACAACATCGACTCACTTGCTGTTGGTCCTACAGAG
Source organism: uncultured Actinomycetes bacterium (assembly GCA_903858325.1). GTDB lineage: Bacteria > Actinomycetota > Actinomycetes > Nanopelagicales > Nanopelagicaceae > Planktophila. The sequence goes on along the minus strand of CAIOIJ010000109.1, from coordinate 906 downwards.
AATCCAAAAATTTCTCGCATGACAATTGTCATCAATGTTGAGGGGCATCCGCTAGAACAAGTAATGCGTCAACTAGATAAATTAGTAAACGTGATTCATATTGCCGAAGTTATCGATAGCAAGTCGGTACAGGCAGAACTTTTGATGGTGAAGATTTCAGCAACATCAAAAAATCGCTTCGATGTCGAGGCTGTTGTTGAAACTTACGAGGCAAAAATCGTCGATGAAGATGCGACCTCAGTCACTATCGAAGCCACCGGAGATACGGCAAAAATCGCTGATTTACTCTCAGCACTAGAGCGATTTGGCATTCGTGAACTCGTTCAATCGGGCTTGATCGCCCTCGAGCGTGGCAGCGTCGCACTTTCAGACCGTACCCTTAGCACCTCAGGAATTCCGATCGCCGATGGCGTTCAGGCTGATTATCAGAACTAACTAACAACCAACCGAAGAAAGATAAAAAGGAGAAAACCGTGGCAACGATGTATCACGAAGAGGATGCAGATCTATCAATCATCCAAGGTCGCAAAGTCGCGATTATCGGTTACGGCTCACAAGGTCATGCACACGCACTTAGCTTGCGCGACTCTGGAGTTGATGTTCGAGTTGGTCTCAAAGAAGGATCACAATCTCGCGCTAAAGCAGAAGCCGAAGGTCTTCGCGTAGTAAGCGTTGCAGATGCAGTAAAGGAAGCAACCGTCATCATGATTTTGGCACCTGATCATGTTCAGCGCCATATCTACACAGAATCAATTCTTCCTAACCTCAAAGATGGCGATGCGCTTTTCTTTGGTCATGGTTTCAATATTCGTTTCGGTTACATCACTCCACCTGCAAATGTTGATGTTTGTATGGTTGCTCCAAAGGGCCCAGGTCACTTGGTACGTCGTGAATATTCAGCAGGTC
>CAIOIJ010000108.1 GCA_903858325.1 uncultured Actinomycetes bacterium | reverse complement strand
GGATTTATTCCATCTGCAACAGGTGCTGACGGCGGAGTTTACGCTGCACCATTTGGAACAGCTATGGGTGGCGGAATTCTTTACAATAAGCGAATTTATTCAAAGCTTGGCTTGCAAGTACCTTTGACATGGAAAGAATTCATGGCAAACAATGCAAAGATCAAGAAGGCTGGAATTACTCCAGTTATCTCTTCATGGAAAGATTCATGGACAGCACAACTCTTCGTACTCGGTGATCACTTCAACGTAGCGGCAGCAATGCCAGGATTTGAAGATAAGTTCACTGCAAACAAGATTGTTCTTGCAAAGAATGCCTCAACACTTGCTGGTTTCCAGCACCTTGAAGAAGTCAGAAAAGCTGGCTACTACAACAAGGATGTTGCATCAACAACATTTGCTAAGGCACTTGAGTATCTAGCACTTGGTAAGGGTGCTCACTACCCAATGCTTTCTGCAGGCATCGACACAATCGTTGCTAACTTCCCAACAAAGGCTTCAGATATTGGTTTCATGGCACAACCAGGAACTAATGCAAAGAGCAATGGCGTAACAGTATGGATGCCATCAGGTGTCTACATTCCAAAGTCAACAAAGAATCTAGAAGCTGCTAAGAAGTTTGTTGCTTGGACAGTTTCAAAGGAATCATTTGTTGTTCAGAATAAGGTTGTACCTCCATCAGGTCCATACTTTATTAAGGGTGCACCAGTGTCAGGTAACTTGACTGCTGTGTTCACAGACTTGTACAACTACATGCAAGGTAAGGGAACAAGCTATCCAGCTCTCGAGTTCCTTACACCTGTAAAGGGTCCAAACCTTTCACAGATCTGCGTGGAAATTGGTTCAGGCCAGAAGAACGCACTACAAGGTGCGCAGTCATACCAGAAGGACCTACAAAAGCAATCACAACAGCTTGGTCTAGCTGGCTGGTAAGTAGTACTTAGTTAGAAAAGAGAACCGGCTCGAAGAGATTTGAGCCGGTTCTCTTTGACTAATTTCATCCACAGTTTGCGGAGATAAAGGAAGTAATAATGAAGAAAAAAGGCATCAAGAGCCCATATGCAAGCTCTTTGTTCTGGCCCGCAGGAATCATTTACATAATTCTCTTCTTTATCCCAACAGTTCTCTCATTGTTCTTCAGTCTTACGCGATGGACCCTGCAAGAGTGGGAGTTCATCGGTATCGAAAACTTCAAACTTTATTTTTCCGAAGAGAATCTTCGTATCGGATTTAGAAATACAATTATTTATGCGGTTGTATCAAGCGGTCTCAAAGTTATTTTTGCGCTCTACCTTGCGAATTTCCTTTCATCAAAGTTGCGCTCAACAGGCTTTATTCGCTCAGTCTTATTCTTCCCAACACTTGTTAGCACCATCGGTGTAGGTATAACTTTTTCAATGCTGATGAACCCATATGAAGGCGTTATCAACAATACGATCAAATCTGTTGCCGCGGTATTTGGAAAAACTACCGACGGCCCCGGTTGGCTAGTTGACCCGAACCTTCTTCCAATTCTTTCAATTGCAATAGTTGATGTGTGGAAGGGTGTTGGTATCGCAACCCTTATTTATATTGCTGGAATGGCAGCAATTCCTCGTGATTATTACGAAGCATCATCAATTGATGGGGCGAGCCCGCGTCAACAATTTTATAAAGTCACAATTCCTTTAGTTCGCCCAGCGATGTTCTCGGTCATCATCCTTTCATTCGTTGGTGGTCTTCGATCTTTCGACTTGATTTGGGCAATGACAGGTGGCGGCCCAGGCTTTATCTCCGACGTATTGGCCTCCATCAATTACAAGCAATACACATCGGGCTATTACGGGCTTTCAACAGCTGGAAACGTAATCCTCTTCGTTCTTGTTTCAGTCCTTGTATTCCCACTATCTAGATATCTCAATAAGAAAGAGGTGGTGATGTGATGTTCAAGCGTGAAAAAGCCCTTAAATCCAAGACTAAATACCGCAGCATCTGGGCCGACATTATCGGCGTTGGGCTCACGATAATTATTTTCATTCTCCCCTTTTATTTCCTAGTCGTAAATGCAGCTAAGGGCACTTCCGAATCCTTCCGTTTGAACATGTCGCCACCTAAGAAATGGCTCTTGTTCCATAACATCGGCAAGGTTGTATCCGATCACGATTGGCATGTTCTGCGGTCGACCTATAACTCATTTATCTTGACTGTCTTCTCCGTGTTTTTCCTTGTCATCATCAGTGGAATGACCGGCTTTGTGATGCACCGCAAGCGCAATAGAACAAGCACAGTAGCAAACTGGTTAGTACTAACAGCACTCGTTATTCCACCAGCGATTGTTCCTACTATCTGGGTTTTGCAGCGTCTTCACCTTTATAAGACTTTAGCTGGAATGATTGCCATTGAAGTTGCATACGGTTTGGCTTTCGCCATTCTTATTTTCCGTAACTTCATCGGGACAATCCCTAAAGAGATTGATGAAGCTGCAATTGTTGATGGCTGTACCGGGTGGAATCTATATTTCCGAATTATTTTCCCACTGCTCAAGCCAGTGACAATTACAATTGGAATTATTGCTACCGCTGGTATTTTCAATGACTTTACTAACCCGCTTTATTACCTACCTGGTGATGAAAACGCAACTCTGCAGCAAACTCTCTTTGCTTATGTAAGTCGTTATTCGACACAGTACAACTTACTTTTCTCTGACATTTTGTACATAACCGCATTCCCATTGCTGGCTTTCATTTTCTTCAACAAGAGAATTGTTTCCGGTATGACCGCAGGATCTATCAAAGGATAATCATGAGCACAGTTGGAAATATTCGTATTGGCCGCAGCGCAGACTCATTAGTCGTCGCACAATCCCGCCCAGTTATTTCATGGCAAATATTGGGTGGCGGTAATGACATTCGCCAAGATGCCTATGAAATTGAAATTACGAGCGATGCTGCATTTTCTAAGAACGTTGTAACTAGTGGCCCAGTGAAATCATCGGCTGTGACTCAAGCACAATGGCCAGATTATGCGCTCAAAAGCCGCGAAATTCGCTATGTTCGCGTGAAGGCACAGATCAATGGAACATGGAGTGCGTGGAGTGCAACAGCAACAGCTGAAGCTCCACTTTTTGCAAATAAAGAGTGGACAAGTAAGCCAATTGCTCTGCCTAATGATCCTGGGAAAAAGGGCAAAGCCCCTTCTGCGATATTCCGTAAAGAATTTGAAGTGGCATCAACAGGTGTTCGCACGCGCCTTTATGTAACTGCGCAGGGACTTTTTGATATTCAAATCAATGGCAAAGCTGTCAGTGATGAACTACTCAACCCTGCCTGGACTTCTTATAAGCAACGTATTGCTTTTCGTACCTTTGATGTATCTAGCCTTCTTACAAAGGGTAAGAATGTTATTTCTATGGTGATCGCCGACGGTTGGTACCGTGGTCAATTGACATGGGATCAATATCGAAATGTCTTTGGTGATACAGCTGCGGCACAATGCCAACTTGAAATTCACGAATCAGATGGCTCTATTACAAAAATTGGGACAGATGAATCCTGGAAAGTTAGTACTGGAGAAATCCAAACTGCTGACATCTATGACGGTGTAACTATTGATTTCAATAAAGAGCAAAAAGGCTGGCGCCAAGCTGGCTTCGATGATTCCAAGTGGAGTAAGGTCGAAGTGTGCCCTGTAATTAGAGCAAAACTTTTCCCAATGACAAGTCCTCCAGTACGTGTAACTGAGTCAATCAAGCCAATCTCAGAAACTAAAACTTCTCGCGGCTCCCTTATTTATGATTTCGGACAGAATATGGCTGGCCTTGTGCGAATCAAAGTAAAAGGTAAAGCTGGCGATAAAGTCACTATTACTCATGCTGAAGTTCTCAAAGAAGGCGAACTTCACCGCGCACTGCTTCGTACGGCTAAAGCTGAAGACAATTACACTCTTGCCGATTCTAATGAAATAGAAATTTCACCTCTATTTACATTCCACGGATTTAGATATGCAGAGATCTCAACAACTGCAGCAATCACAAGTGTTATTGCTGATGCAATTCACTCCGACGTTGCGCGTATCGGTCACTTTGAGACTTCGAATCCAGCGCTCAATAAATTGCACTCAAATACGATGTGGTCCCAGCGTGGAAACTTCGTTTCTGTGCCAACAGATTGCCCACAACGTGATGAGCGCCTTGGCTGGACCGGTGATGCTCAAGCATTTGCACCAACAGCTGCAACAATCTTTGATTGCGAAAACTTCTTATCTAGCTGGTTAGTAGATCTAGGTCTTGATCAGCAACCTGATGGCGGAGTAACAAACTTCGCTCCAGATATTCCTGTCCAACCAGGTGGGATGCACGCAAATACCGTGGACTTCTACGGTGGCCGCGCTGGTTGGGGAGATGCCGCAACAATTGTTCCTTGGGCACTCTATGAAGCATATGGAGATGTACAAACACTTCGCGACCAATATAACTCGATGGTGCGCTGGGTTGATTACCTCGAGAGCAAATGCGCACCCGATGGACTCATTCCTGAAGGCGAATTTGAATTTGGTGACTGGTTAGATCCAGATGCACCGGCTGATAAACCATGGGCTGCAAAGTGCAACAGCACATATATTTCTAACTCCTTCTATTCATTTAGCTCGCTTTTACTTTCAAAGGCAGCAGCAGTTCTCGGTAAGAGCGATGATGAGAAGCATTACAAAGTGATCGCAGATCAAGTTGCTAAGTCAACGTGGGCAAAATGGAGCAAAGAAGTTTCTGAAACAGCAACAGGTTGCGCAATTGCAATTGAACTAGAAATCGCACCAGTTGCAGAACGCACAGCTGTTGCAAGCAAGTTGGCAGCACTTGTAGATAAAGTCAATGGAAAGATTTCAACTGGTTTCCTTGGAACTCCACTTGTTATGCCAGCGCTATCTAAGTATGGACATTTAGATTCAGCATACAAACTACTTCTCAACGAAGAAGTTCCAGGTTGGTTGTATCAAATCAATAACGGTGCAACTTCAATGTGGGAACGCTGGGATGCAATCTTGCCTGACGGATCATTCCAATCTGGTGATCTTGAAAATGCTGGTAACAGCATGATCTCTTTCAATCACTATGCATATGGCGCGGTTACAACATGGATGTATCGCAATGTTGCAGGTATTTCGCCAATGATTGAGAAGCCAGGATATGAAGAGATTCTCTTTGCGCCAACACCTCATGCATCACTTACATGGGCTAAAGCCAGCGTAGAAACTCGCTTTGGAACTGCAGCAATCGACTGGAAGAAGGATGGCAATTCCTATTCAGGAACTATCACAATTCCAGCAGGATCAATTGGCTGGTTTGAAGCACAAGGAAAGCGCACCCGATTTGGTTCAGGTACGCATTCCATCTCTTTCTAACTAGCAAGTAAAGGTATTTGTTCCAACCTTAATTGCATGCTCGCTGCCATCAGGCAATATTGCTTTGCCTGATGTGCCTTGCGGCGCAGTTACATTCAAAGTAAATGCCTTGCCATCTAATTTCCATGCAACTGTAATTTCACCATATTTTGTAATATGGCGAGTACTTACATTCTTGATATCTGCATGCATCTTTGGCGCTACTACAAACTCTTGATAAGCAGGTTTTGTGGCAACAAGGCCTGCAATGTAGCGATGCAAGAATGAAATTACTGCACCTTTACTGTAATGATTCAGCGATGCGAAAGCTTTGCCTTCTTCGTTAATGCCTTCCCATAGCTCCCATACAGTCGTTGCCCCACGGTTACGCATTGCAAGCCATGATGGTGGCGTATCTTGGAAAAGTAATTCAAATGCAAGATCAAGGTGACCGTGGTCAGCAAGTATTGGCAATAGGTATGGCGTTGTAAGAAAACCTGTACCCAAATGCGTACCAGCTGCGCGCACTAGTTCTACAAGACGATCTACAAACTTTGTTCGCAGTTCATCAGGAACTAAACCAAAATCAAGGGCTCGTACATAGTGAGCCTGAGTATCTGGATCGAGTAATCCATTTGCAGTGATGAATTCTTTTTGCCAAGCGTTCTTTGTATTATCTGCAACTTTTTGAAAGTAAGCCACGACAGAATCTGGCTTACCAAGTATTTTGGCAGCAATGACCATCTGCTTTGCAGAGCGATGTAAATATGCAGTTGCGACATCGGAGCGATCAGCCGTGAGTAGAACTCCAAAGTCTGAAACATCGACGCCAGGTTCTAGCCATTCTCCCCAGTGATATGGCGAATCCCATAAGAATTCTTCATGGGCAGCTGCAACGGGACGCAATTTTTCACGATCTGGATGACGCAGTGTTTTAGCGCGATGCAGGCCGAAATCTATCCATTTTTGAGCTCCATCCCAGCACTCTTCAAGAGCTCGCGTATCTCCATATTCTTCATACATTGCAAGTGGCACAGCGATTATTGCATCGCCCCAACCGGCCGAAGCATTGATACCTGCCATTGGTCCCTTGAATGAACCCATGAAATCAGGTGGTGCAATATTTGGAACTGCGCCATCTTCACGTTGGCCAACTACAACATCGGCTAACCATTTACGTGAGAAATCATTGACATCAAATAGATAGGCAGCAGTCGGTGCAAATATTTGCCAATCTCCAGTCCAACCCGCACGCTCACGCGTTGGACAATCAGTTGGAACATCGCACATATTGTCACGAAGTGACCAGACTGTTGCTTCGTGTAACCAATTCAGGCGTGCATCATTAGATTCAAACCAGCCGGTCTTTTTCAAGTCACTATGAACTACGATTCCACGCAAGTCATTGATAGTGAGATCTCGTGGGTAACCGAGAACGCTGATAAATTGAAAACCATGCGTTGTAAATTGTGGCTCGAAGTAATCCCCAGCGATTCCCGCAGAGATAACTCGATCTACTTGGCCCGCATCTTGTTTTCCAAATTGCGGCATATCAAGAATTAGGTGTTCGCGAGTTACATCACCATGTGCATCGAGGACCTCACCGTGGATCAATGTAACTTGCGTTCCTGCTGGTCCAAGATCTAGTAGACGCATCCAACCATTGATATTTTGGCCAAGATCTACAACTTGTACATCCTTGGAAATTCTCTTTATAGATACGGGAGTAATTTCTTCGGTAGCGCGTACAGGTGGCGCAAATTGGGAAACTAAAACAGCGTCGACAGAGATTTCTTCCGGTTGCGCCCAAGCACTGTCATCAAAGCCTGCTTTATAACTTGCAGCATTAATCAATCGACGATCTTCACTCTGTCCAAGAATAAGGTCTGCCGAAGTTATATGAGATGTACCTACTCGCCAACTCTTATTAGTACCAATAATCTCAATGCTTCCATCTTCGTAAGTAATCTCTAATTGGGCAAGTACTGCAACGTGAGTTCCGAAGTTATTTGGCTGCTTGAAAGCGCCCATAATGGAGCGAAACCAGCCATCTGCAAGGAGAATTACGATTGCATTCTTCTCAACCACATTGGTGACTGCAAATGTTTGTACGGCTATTTGAACGCCATAGTCAGTTGAGCCAGGAGTAAGTTCTTCATCACCGATCTTTACGCCATTAATAAAGAGTTGGTATTGACCCTGAGCGGTAGCGCGTACTCGAGCACTCTTTATCTTCTTGCTGCAAGAAAATTCTAAACGTAGTTGGTAAACGGGTCTGTGCCCTGGCTCAGGTACTTCCTTTTCGACAACCTTTATCCATTGAGCAGATAATTCCTTTGGTGTGAACGCTAATGAATATGGCGAATGCGCGTGAAGTGTTTGGCTCATACCTAAGAATAAATCCTTAGGTATCCAAGGTCAATGCTTTTGTGGTGTAAATAGTTTAGGCGCCAAACTCTTTCTTATTGCATCTCTTACTTGCGCCAAACTTGCGAACTCACCTGCTGCAATTGCTTGCATAGCAACATTTCCGATGAGAGTGGATTCAGTTGGCCCTGCAGAGATTATGCATCCCGTTGCATCGGCTGCCATTTGATTGAGTAAATTTATTTGTGAACCACCGCCGAGAATATGCAACTTTGAAATCTTCTTGCCCGTAACCTCTTCTATCTCTTCAAGCGTCTTTTTGTAGGCCAGAGCTAAGCTAATAAAAATGCAGCGAATAAAATCGCCGTGGCTTTGAGGTTCAGGTTGATTACTTTCGCGACAAAAGCGCGCAACTTTACGGGGCATATCCCCTGGCGTTGCGAAGAGAAGATTGTTTGGATCAATAATCGATGTGAAAGTTGATTTCTCTGCAAGTGCAATGAGTTCAGTGAGTTCTGGTGTAAAGCCTTCTTCGCGCCATGTACGGCGACATTCTTCAAAGATCCATAGACCAGTAATGTTTTTGAGAACTCGTACAGTGTTTTCCACTCCGAGTTCATTGGTGAGGTTGATTGCGAAGGCATCACTGCTGCGAAACGGCACACTTGATTCAATTCCAAGCAGCGACCACGTACCACTGGATAAATAAGCCTCGGTTTCAGCGTTTTCTATCGGTGCGCCAGCAACTGCAGATGCAGTGTCATGCGAGCCAGTGGCTACAACCTTTATTCCATCGATTGCACCATGGCCGCGAATTACTCCTAATTCACTTCCTGGTTCGTGCAACGCTGGGAAAATATCTGCGCGTAGACCCAGTAATTCAATGAGTTGGTAATCCCATGTACGAGTTTTTGTATCCAACAACTGTGTAGTTGAGGCATTAGTAATTTCAGTCGATGCCACACCGGTGAGCGCATGATTCATAAAGTCTGGCACAAGCAGGAATTGTGAAGCAGCTACGTAGTTGGGATCTTCCTTTGAAGCCATCAACTGATAAATAGAGTTCAACGATAAGAATTGAATTCCTGTTGTCTGATAAATACGCTCTTTGCCATATTTTGCAAGAGTTGATTCAAAAGCAACTTGATTTCGCGGATCACGGTATGAACGTATAGGTAGAAGTTCTTTGCCAGAAGAATCTAGATATCCATAGTCGACTGCCCAGGAATCAATAGCTAGCGAAGTAACTGGACCTAACGCTGCTGCTTTTTCAATACCAACGATGGATTCTTTGAGAATAAATTCCCAATCCCAGCGCATTGCGCCATCTTCGTAAGTAACTACTTCGTGTGGAAAACGGTGCACGACATTGATATCGAAAGTACCTGAATTGGTATCGACGAGTGCAACGCGTCCCGATGTTGCACCGAGATCAACAGCAATATAGCGGCCCATGATTAGCGCAAGAAAGCTGCTGCAACTCCACCATCGACTGGAATATGAAGTCCCGTAGTAAGTGGTAATTCATTTGCACAGAGTACAAATACTGCAGCAGCTATGTGATCTGGAAGAACTTCCTTCTTCAAGATTGTGCGCTGTGCGTAATATTCGCCAAGTTTTTCTTCCTCTACTCCGTAAACAGCTGCGCGTTGCGCGCCCCATCCACTTGCAAAGATTCCAGAACCTTTTACAACTCCATCGGGATTTACACCATTGACGCGAATTCCATATCCACCAAGTTCTGCAGCGAGCAATCGCACTTGATGGGCTTGATCAGCTTTTGTTGCACCGTAGGCAACATTGTTTGGCCCAGCAAATACGCTGTTTTTAGAGGAGATATAGACAATATCGCCACCCATTTTCTGAGCAATCATTGCTTTAGCGGCTTCGCGAGATACAAGGAATGAACCTCTCGCCATTACATTATGTTGAACATCCCAATCGGTAACTGACGTTTCAACAAGTGGTTTACTAATTGAAAGCCCTGCATTGTTGACGACAAGATCAACGCCGCCAAATGCAAGTGCGCATGAATCAATAGATGCAGCAACTGCGCTTTCATCAGTGACATCTACTGCAACAGCAAATGCTTTATCTGCTCCGCCAAGTTCTGCTGCAACTTTCTTTGCTGCCTCAAAGTCGCGATCAGCAATAACAACACATGCACCTTCAGCTGCAAGACGCTCCGCAGTTGCTTTTCCAATTCCTGAACCGCCACCAGTGACTAATGCAATTCGTCCTGCCAGTGCCTTTGCTTTTGGCATACGGCGAAGTTTTGCCTCTTCGAGTTCCCAATATTCGATATTGAACTTTTCAGATTCTGCAATTGGCTTATAAGTAGAGACCGACTCGGCCCCGCGCATAACGTTGATTGCATTGATATAGAACTCACCTGCAACTCGAGCTGTCTGCTTATCTTTTCCAAAGCTAAACATTCCAACGCCTGGAACCAAAATAATAAGTGGATCTGCTCCACGCATTGCTGGAGATTCCTTTGTGGCATAACGGTTGTAATAGTCGGCATAACCCTTGCGATATTCCTCATGCATTTCATGAGCACGAGCAATTACAGTCTCAATAGGTGCATCAGCCGGTGTATCTAGAATCATTGGCGATACTTTTGTACGCAAGAAGTGATCTGGGCACGAAGTACCAAGTGCACCTAGGCGCATAAGTTCGGCGCGAGAAATGAAATCAAGAACTACATCTGCATCGCTAAAGCTGCCAATCATGCGCGCATCCTGTGATGCGATTCCACGAAGCGTTGGCGCAAGCGCAGCTGCGCGAGCACGACGAGCATCTGGTGCAAGTGGAACCCATTGCTTTACAAGATCACCAAATGGATCTTTGCGACCATTGTCAGCTAAGAACTTTTCAGCCTTATTTATAGCGTCAATGGAGCGTTTTTCGCACTCTTCACTGGTGCTCGCCCATGTGGTTAGACCGTGGCCACCAAGGATTGCGCCCTTTGCATTTGGATTCTTCTTAGCAAGTTCTGCGATATCTAAACCTAATTGAAAACCAGGACGGCGCCAATCAATCCACAATATTTCATCACCAAAGCACTTCTGAGTAAGTGCTGGTCCATCGGCAGCGGTTGCGAGTGCAATGATTGAATCTGGATGCAGATGATCTACATGTGCAACATCGACAAGCCCGTGCATTGCAGTATCAATACTTGGCGCTGCTCCGCTTTTTCCAAATGTGCAATAGTCGAAGAGTGCAACCATTTCATCTTCATGTTCAAGTCCACGATAAACATTGACGAGTGCTTTCAATCGATCAAGATAAAGCGCAGCAAGGCCGCTCTCCTTGAGAGTTCCAAGATCTCCGCCAGAACCTTTGACATACATAACTTCTACATCAAGACCCGTTGATGGATCCTTAGTAGCGCCTTTGGCAGAAGTATTGCCGCCAGCGTAGTTTGTATATTTTGGATTACTCCCCAGACGATTACTACGCCCCAGAAGTTCTTCGATTGTTTTATTACTCGCCATTAAAAATTACGCTCCCCAGCCTGCTTGGTTGCCACCGACTCGTTCGGTTGCAATCTTCTGTGCATACCCACTTGCTGCATACGCCTTCATTGGCTCTGGATCAATTCCATTATCTGCACGCCATTCGCGAAGTAATGGACGTACATCAGTGTTGTATGCATCCATCAATACTTCATGTGCAGCTAAAACATCACCAGCAACTTGTGCAGCTTTGAGTGCGCTTTGATCAACAGATACAGCTTTAGCAACGGCCTCTTGCACATTCATGATGGAGCGAATTTGACCAGGAATTTTTGCCTCAATGTTGTGGCATTGATCGAGTACATATGAAACAGGTGTATCGATATCAAAACCGCCACCAACATTTACTTCGTGCATGATTCGAAAGAGCTGGAATGGGTCTGCAGCACCAACAATCAAGTCATCATCAGCGTAGAAACGTGAGTTAAAGTCGAAGGCACCAAGGCGCTTTGCACGTAGCAAATTAGCGACAATGAACTCAATATTTGTACCTGGTGCATGGTGACCGGTATCAACAACAACCCAAGCCTTAGGTCCGAGTGCTAAACAGTGCACAAGTGAAGTTCCCCAGTCAGGAACATCAGTGTGATAAAAAGCTGGCTCAAAGAATTTATATTCAAGAAGCAAACGCTGGTTATCTCCAAGACGTGCATAAGCCTTTTCGAGAGATTCGGCTAAACGATCTTGGCGCTCGCGAATACTGTCTTGTCCTGGATAGTTAGTGCCATCGGCAAACCACAACTTGAGATCGCGCACACCAGTGATATCCATAATGTCGATGCAATCAATGAGATGAGCAACTGCCTTTGCGCGAATCTTTGGATCTGGATTACAGACAGAACCTAAAAGGTAATCATCATCCTGGAAAGTATTGGAGTTGATTGTTCCAAGAGAGACACCTAATGACTTTGCATGCTCTGAAAAGTTTGCATAGTCGGCAACTTTGTCCCATGGAATATGCAGTGCGACAGTTGGGGCAGCGCCGGTGTACTTATGTACTTGTGCAGCATCTGCAACTTTTTCATATGGGTCGCGTGGAACACCTGGCTGACCAAATACCTTAAAGCGGGTACCTGAGTTTCCATATGCCCATGAAGGAGTTTCAATCGCTAAGCGCTTGAGAACTGCTTTTACTTCTGCTGCATTTGCCATGATTCTCTCTTTTCCTTTATTTGAGGTAGAAAACGTTGTCGAGTGAGATAAAACCTTCATCGGCGCGCTTGTCGCCAAGTT
>CAIOIJ010000107.1 GCA_903858325.1 uncultured Actinomycetes bacterium | reverse complement strand
GCGGCGGAGGCTGACAAAATGCGTAAGTTGGACTTTGAAGAGATTCAGATTCCACCTGGACCACGCCTTGGAAATATTGTTATGGAAGTTGAACATTTGAATAAGGGATTTGGTGATCGTCTATTAGTAGATGATCTCTCATTTACTTTGCCGCGCAATGGAATCGTTGGAGTTATCGGACCTAACGGTGCTGGTAAGACAACACTTTTCAAAATGCTTATGGGAATGGAAAAACCAGATTCAGGTTCTGTGAAAATGGGAGAGACAGTAAAGATTTCATACGTTGATCAGTCACGTGGTGGAATCGACCCAAAGAAAACGTTATGGGAAGTTGTATCCGACGGACTAGATTTTATGAAGGTCGGACAAGTTGAAATGCCATCGCGTGCTTACGTTGCAGCATTTGGTTTCAAGGGTCCAGACCAACAAAAACCTGCGGGAGTTTTATCTGGAGGAGAGCGCAACCGTTTGAATCTCGCGCTCACACTCAAGCAGGGTGGAAATATGTTGTTGCTCGATGAGCCAACTAACGACCTTGATGTTGAAACGCTTGGTTCACTTGAAAACGCGCTCCTTGAATTTCCTGGTTGCGCCGTTGTCATCTCTCACGATCGCTGGTTCCTCGACAGAGTAGCAACACACATCTTGGCTTACGAAGGCGATTCAAAGTGGTTCTGGTTTGAAGGAAACTTCGAATCCTATGAAGCAAATAAGATTGCTCGACTCGGCGCCGATGCAGCACGTCCGCATCGTGTTACTTATAGAAAGCTAACTCGCTAATGAGACACAAATGCAAGGCACACGTTCGTTGGAATGATCTTGATGCATTTGGCCATGTAAATAATGCAAATTATTTGACCTACGTTCAGGAATCTCGCGCAGATTTCACATGGTGGTCTCGCAAGCGTGCAGGAAAAACACCTTTACTGATGGATATGGTTGTTGCTCGCGCGGAAGTAGATTTTCTTGAACCAATCTATGAAGGTGGCTTTGATCTCGATGTTGAAATTTGGGTAACAAAAATTGGTAACGCATCTTTTGATTTGGCCTATCAAATGAGCAGTAATGGCGCTATTCATGCGAATGCAAAGACTGTTCAAGTTGCAGTGTCGATGGAGACAAAGAAGTCCAGACCTCTCAGTGATATTGAACGTGAATATCTCGGACAATATCTAGAGGCATAATTTTGGAAAATAGAGTCAAGCGCTTTCATCCTGCGTGGATGGCAGCCATTGTTACTTTCTTTACTCTTGTAGCAACTGCAGGATTTAGATCTGCCCCTTCTGTTTTAGTTATTCCACTTGAAGATGCCTTTGGGTGGGGCCGAGACCAAATCACACTTGCAATTGCCGTCAACGTTTTACTCTATGGACTAACAGCGCCATTTGCCGCAGCACTCATGGAACGTTTTGGTATTCGCAGAACAGTTATGGCTGCTCTGACAACGGTTAGCACCGGTGCATTTCTTACAATCTTTATTCACGCACCGTGGCAATTAGTTGCAACGTGGGGTGTCATAGTCGGTGTTGGCACTGGATCCATGGCCCTTGTTTTTGCTGCATCTATTACTAATAGATGGTTTGTAGAAAAACGCGGCATTGTTGTGGGGGCGCTGACTGCAGCGGGTGCAACTGGGCAACTTATTTTCTTGCCCGGGCTTACAAGACTTTCACTCGATCATGGCTGGAAAAGCATCTCTATAACTATTTCAATTGCAGCAATTGCAATGGTGCCATTTATTGCACTCTTTCTTCGCGAGAAGCCAGCAGATCTTGGTTTGCTTCCATATGGTGCACCGTTGGATTGGCAGCCGCCAAAGAAGAGTGAAATTCCTGCAGGAAAATTAGCGATTCTTTCTTTGAAAGAAGCAAGTGCACATAAAGATTTTTGGTATCTCGTAGGTTCATTCTTTGTCTGTGGACTTTCAACGAGTGGACTCATTGGAACGCACTTTATTCCTGCAGCTCACGACCACGGAATGATGCAAACAACGGCTGCAGGTTTACTCGCCCTCGTTGGTGTTTTCGATGTAATCGGAACTATTTTTTCGGGTTGGCTCACCGATAGATACGATCCACGCAAACTTC
>CAIOIJ010000106.1 GCA_903858325.1 uncultured Actinomycetes bacterium | reverse complement strand
GGTCGTGATTCCTACATCAAGGGCTGTACGCACGCATTTGATTGCAGCATCTTGTTCTACTTGGCTGCCGTGAGTAATCCAATTTCCGTAAGAAATCTCTGAGACATACATTCCTGATGAGCCGAGGCGACGATATTCCATAGGTGAACTCTATGTACTAAGCATGTGCATGACAATAGAAAATTAGTTTGGATACAGAGTTTCTACAGAACTATCTTTCGTGAAAAACTCCAAATACCAAGTGTGGCTACAGGAATAGCAGCAAAGAAACATAACCATCCATAGCCAAGAGTTCCAATAATCACTCCCGCTAATGCACCTCCGCCAGCTCCCATCAAGTTCATCAAGAGATCGCTAGCACCTTGTGATGATGGACGAAGTTCGCTCGTCACTGATTCAGAGAGAAGTGTGGAGCCTGCAATAAGGGTGCATGACCAGCCCAATCCAAGTAGAAACAGACCTGTTCCCATGCGAATTGCATCATCGGCGGCGGATGTCCCGGCAACAAATGTTGAGAGCAGAAGAATGCCAACTCCCGCACGAATTACAGCAATACGCCCATATTTATCACTGAGCCAACCAACAACGGGAGAAAATGCATACATTCCTGCAACGTGAACACTAATTACTAAACCAATGATTGTAAGTGTTACATCGACATGAGCCATATGAACAGGTGTCATTACCATTACAGAGACCATCGCAACATGTCCTATTGCAATCGCTGCAACACCAATCAATGCACGTGGATTCTGGCGAATCAAACGGAGTGCATGTCTGGCAGGCAGCAACGTATGTTTTTCTTCTCCATCATCTTTGATATGAATTGCAGAGAAATATGGGTCGGGTCGAAGGAACATTTGAATTACTAGGGCACCCAAGCTCAAAGTAATAAGTGCAACTGCATAAGGACCAACTAAGCGCGGAAGTCCTAATATTTCTGCAAAGTTTCCTGATGGTCCCATCAAGTTTGGCCCAGCCACTGCGCCAATTGTGGAACCCCATACAACAAATGAAAGTTGTCGCGATCTAGATTCATCAGTAGCTAAATCTGTTGCCGCAAAACGTGCTTGATACCCAGATGCTGAAGCCGCACCAATTAGAAATGCACCAAGGAGCATGAAGATAAGAATTTCTTTAGTTCCACCAATAATTGCAGAGAGTGCACCCAGCGCCCCTACGCAATAACCAACTGAAAGTCCAAGGCGGCGTCCACCTTTTTGAGTAAGGCGCGAAAGCGGTAACGCCATAGCGGCAGCGCCAAGAACAGAAGATGTTTGCGCAAGGCCCGCAAGAGTTTCAGAGTTTGTAATTGATGCAACTAGTAGTGATCCCGCCGCAACAGTCCCCGCACTTCCAATACCGGCAAGAACTTGCACGGATGCAAGAACCTTGATCGTTTTACTTTGGATTTTTTGTGTTCGCGCAGAAAGCATTGTGCGATGCTATTGCAGAAGCGTTGAAGCTGGTACTCGCGGCGTGCGAATTGAACCTTAAAAGGTTTGCGAATTTCAGTTAGGTAAATAGGTGCAGACTAAAAGGCGCGGATCGGCCGGACGTTGTAGGTGAGATTCCAACGGTGGTTGGCAATCTGCGCGCCACTTCCGAATGTCTGATACCACGCATTGCCTGCAATTCTCTCAGACGAGGACCAATACCAGTCATTGAACCCTCCAAGGTCATCCGAAGTTCCAGTCTTCAAAGTTCCAGTGCTATCACAAGCAACATGAGGATCGCCCGTTGTTTGACCTCGCGCATATTTACAGAGTTCGTTGAGTTCATTTGTTGACGGAATAAACCATTGGCCAGCGCTCGAATCTGTTGCAGCATATGCAAGGACCGCGGCCTGGGCAGCGGAAGTGGCACCTGACACCTTCATCACGCTGGTGTTGTAAAAACCTTGACCAATCTTCCAGTTGAATTTTTCGGCCGCAGCATTTGCAGCAATACCTTCGGTGCTTGCAGTGGTCGTATCTTGCCCAGTAACAGTTGTTATATCTGTTGACCAAGCAAGGGATGGGTCATTTGCGAAGGAACCCGTCTTCCAGGTTGATGGAGCAACTTCAAGATATTTACATGCCGTATTGCAGGTAGAGCCAGTGGATGTGAAGTTAGTAGCTGAAACATAAAAGACAATTCCACCTCCAGGGCCTCTTTGCCCAACTGTATAAACCACTGCCGTCACAGTGAGTGTAAATGTTTGTGTGGCAGATCCTGTGGCGTTCGTTGCAGTTATTGTGTAAGCGGTAGCAGAGGCAACTGATGTTGGAGTTCCAGTGAGTGCGCCAGTTGAAGTACTAAAACTCATACCAGCAGGCGTTGCGCTGATCGCAAAGCTTGCAATGGCACCACCGGTTGATGAGATGGTAAAGCCAGTTGCTGCTGTATTGACTGTG
>CAIOIJ010000105.1 GCA_903858325.1 uncultured Actinomycetes bacterium | reverse complement strand
GATTGCTCCATCAACGCGACCATATAGATGAGCAAGTGCATTGATTTCTCGTTCGGAATTGGAATCTGTGTTGACGATTGCAGCCATCAAACTATCCCCTGACGCTTTCTCTGCGCCGCGAACGATCGCTGCAAAAAATGGGTTTGAGATATCTGGAACGATAATTGCAACTGTTGCGCTACGCCCTAATTTTAAATTTCGCGCAGCAATATTTGGGCGATAATTTAATTCTTGGATTACTGTACGAATTTTTTTCTCTTCGCGAACATTTCCGCCACTGAGAAATCTGGAGATTGTTGCAACCGATACGCCAACTCGGCTTGCCACGTCAGAAATTGTGACTACGGGCAATTAGGAATCTCCTCTCTGAGTAGCTCGTTTATTTGATGTAAACGATTGCAGAGAGCGTATCTCTTGGGCTAGTGTTTCGTCTACGGATGACACTGATGAGTCTTTCAGGAGGCTAAAGTCGTGGTTGATACTTTGCGCACTAACTTTTCAAATGAACTTCCAACAATTGTTGTTGTTGGAAGCACCATGATGGACATGATTACCTACATCGATAAAGTCCCCGAAAGCGGGGAAACTCTTATCGGTGATTCATTCGCATTAGGTTTTGGTGGCAAGGGTGCTAATCAGTCTGTAATGGCTAGTCGCATGGGCGCCAATGTTTATATGGTCAACACTTTAGGCGATGATCTCTTTGGTGATTCAACTCTCAAAAACTTTCAAGATCAAGGAATAAATACCTCATTCATCGCGCGTACCACTGGTGCAAGCGGTGTAGCGCCTATCTGGGTAGAAAAAGATGGCTCCAATCGCATTATCTGTGTACCTGGTTCTAATAATGCAATGAATGCTGCTCAAGCAATTCGCGCAATTGAAACGATTGAAAATATAAATATTGTGATTGGCCAACTAGAAATTCCGCAAGAAGTTACTGCGGCTGCATTTAGAGCTGCGCAAGAACGTGGAATTATAACAATTCTTAATCCAGCACCTTTTGCACCATTGAGCCCTGAGCTACTCGCTGCAAGTGACTGGATTGTTCCTAACGAACATGAATTTGCCGCAATGCATCCTAAGAATCTTGCCCCTGATAATGATGCGACAATTATCGACTTGGCTGCGCAATTGAATAAAAGAATTCTCGTCACTCTCGGCGAATTAGGCGCTGTATACACTACAAAAAGCGGCGAAGTTGTGCGAATCCCTTCTCCGAAAGTGAATGCAATTGATACAACGGGTGCGGGCGATTCTTTCGTCGGCGCATTTACCTTTGGCTTAGCAAGTGGAATGAGTGAAGAATTAGCCGTAAAACTCGGATGCGCATGCGCATCCGAGAGTGTTACGCGACGTGGAACTCAATCTTCTTATAGCACTAAAGAGCAAGCGCAAGAAATAATAAAGCGCGTTACTAACTAATCCTTAATCTGTAACGCTTGCTTTTTAGCTAGTGCAATCTGTTTGCTAAATGGAGCAAGTAATTTACTTCTAACATCTAACGTAACGCCATCATCAGCGACGCTAAACCTATGTCCATATATTCCGGCGCTTTGATCAATAATGTCTAAGTATTGTGACCCAATCACTGCAGCATTAGCTAAATTGAATACGGCGGTATCAACTCTTTTTTCAACACGCGCCAATAAGAACTCTTTCGAATCGGGTGTTACTCTCAAAAATTGATCTGGCGTGACGCTGATCAAGTAGACCTTTGGCGCAGACTTCTTGCGAGATTTTGAAAGATTTGATTTTGTGATTTCATCAAGAACATCAGTAGAAGATCCTCGAATGCCAAGATAAATAACATCTACACCTTGAGCAATCAAGTCATCAGCAGTAGCGGCATAATTCTTATTTGCAAAAGCAATACTGGCTTTTACGCTCTTCTTAGTATTTCTTACTCCAACATTGAATCCGTTCCAGAAAAGCTTGCTCCCTTTTTCATTCACAATCATTGCCACTTTGCCAGACTTACTCGCTAGTGCAGCAGCTGCGCCAGCTAGATATGCACCTTGAGTTTCAGCAAAGACAATTGAAGTCACATTCAGGTGTGCCACGCTTGCATCATCAATGAGCACAAATTGAGTATCTGGATATTTCTGCGCGCTTATTTCAACTGCACTTGCGTAATCGCCACCGATTGCAATAACAGGGCTGACGCCTTTTTCTATTAGAGAAAGTAGACGAGTTTCGCGATCTGCTTGGGTGCCTAAAGTGACTGTCGATTCAAACTTTATATTCAATTCTTTTATAGCCCGGTCAACGCCTGCAGCTGCTGCATCATTGAAGCCGCTATCGCCGCGTCCGCCAATGTCATAAGCAATACCAATGACTTGAGGTGTTGCTGCATGTGAAGGCGTTGCAAGCAGTGGGAAAAGTAAAACGAAGAGAAGCGCTAGAAAGCCAGGCTTTCTCACTTCACTACCCCGAGATTGGCATATGTAATATCTACTGTTTGTGATGCAACTGCGTGGGCTTTTGCTGCTCCATCATGCAATATTGCAAGCAAGCTCGCTTCATCTTCAAGTAGTTCGAGTGCACGTGCGCGTATTGGCCTGAAATATTCAACGACAACCTCAGCAACAGCAGATTTGAAATCCCCGTAGCCTTTTCCATCAAAATCTTTCTCTAATGCCGCAATTGATTGGCCAGAGAGCGCACTATGAATTGTAAGAAGATTACTAATGCCTGGCTTTTCTTTCTCATCAAATCGAACTTCACGTCCGGCATCAGTTGTTGCGCTCTTAATCTTTTTTGCATTCGATTCGGGCGTATCCATTATTTCGATAACGCCTGCAACAGAGCCAGATGATTTACTCATTTTCGAGGTTGCATCTTGAAGGTCATTGATTTTCGCCGCAGTTTTCAAAATATAAGCATCTGGAATTTGAAAAGTTTGACCATATTTAGTATTGAAGCGCTGCGCTAAATCACGAGTGAGTTCAATGTGTTGACGTTGATCTTCTCCGACAGGAACATAATCTGCCTGATAAAGAAGGATATCGGCCGCTTGCAACATTGGATAAGTAAAGAGGCCAACAACTGTGCGATCAGAACCATTCTTAGAAGACTTATCTTTGAACTGGGTCATACGGCTTGCTTCACCGAAACCTGTAAGACATTCCATAATCCAACCTAGTTGGTTGTGTTGAGGCACTTGAGATTGAATGAAGAGAGTTGATTTTTCAGGAGATATACCAAGAGCTAATAATTGCGCAGCAGATGCAAGTGTGCGCTTGCGAAATTGTGCCGGGTCTGTCTCGATAGTGAGCGCATGAAGATCAACAATGCAATAAAAAGCATCGTGACCATCTTGAAGATCTACCCACTGCTTGACCGCACCTAAGTAATTTCCCAAATGGAAAGAGTCGCTCGTTGGCTGAATTCCTGAGAGCACTCGCTTCATGGCTTTACCGGTCATGGAGTGATTCTCGCATGCTTTATATAACCCGCGATATCAATAAACGCCCAGCTCGCTTACCTTCCATAGAAAGTACTGTGATTCGAATGCCATTGACACTGGCAACATCGCCTTCTCGCGGAATATGGCCAAGAAAATGCATCACGAAACCACTCGCTGTTTCATAAGGTCCCTCAGGAATCTCTATACCTGAATCATCGCGTAAATCATCTACAGAGATGAGTCCATCAACCTCAAAATCCTCAGTGTGTGAAAGTGAGGGAAGGTCATTTTCATCCTCATCATATTCATCGCGAATATCACCAATAAGGGATTCCACAAGATCTTCTAAAGTAACGATTCCATCAGTGCCGCCATATTCATCGAGCACAATCGCTAAATGTTGTCTCTGATCGCGCATTTCAGTCAATGCAGGCAAGACACCTTTTGTGCCTGGTAAATACATAATATTGCGAACAATTTCTTGGATCTTCCCAGCAGAATTTGCAAGAGATGTATCTAATAAATCACGTACATGAATAAATCCAATTACTTCATCGCTAGATCCGCGGACAACGGGATAACGTGAATGCGCTTTCTCGACTGCGAGCGCAATAGCTTTAGAAACAGTAAGTGAGCCATCCATAAAATCAACTTCAGTTCGTGGAACCATAAGTTCGTGCACTTGGCGTTCAGATGCATTGAAAACTTCTTCAACAATGTCGCGCTCTTCATCAGTAAGTGCAGCATGGCCTGCAACTAAATCAAGTAACTCTTCTTCAGACATTGCACTGCGTTGTTCTTTCGGGTCAACACCAAATGCGCGCACCACAAAATCTGTCGACTTTGAAAGTAGCCAAATTACTGGTCGAAATAACTTGGCGATAATGTCAATCGTTGCAGCGGATGCGAGCGCAATCTCTTCAGTGCGAAATAGCGCAAGGCGCTTAGGAACGAGTTCGCCAAATACAAGAGAGAAATATGCAATAACCAGAGTTACTCCAACTAATGAAATTGTTGTACTCCAGTTATGCGCAACACCCATATCTTCAAGCCAAGGAATGATGTACCCACCAAGTTTTTCAGCACCAAGTGCAGCTGATAGAAATCCGCAGACCGTAACGCCAACTTGGGCTGCGGCTAAAAAGCGATTTGGATTTTGGGCAAGGAGTGCCACCCGCGCACCACGTCGACCTTTACTTGAGAGTTGTCGAATCTGGCTATCGCGTAGCGAGATCAGCGCAATTTCTGCCGCGACAAAAAGTGAGGCAAGGAGGATTAGCCCTGCAACGGTGGCAAGGTCGCCAACGAGTGATCCCAGCGAATGCGACTCCATTATGGTCAAAGTATAGGGACTTCCCATTTATGGGTGTTATGCCCTAGCCTTCCTTCACGCTCAAGGAACCCCTTGGGCGCCTTCATCCTCGGACCGTCGGGCACGTACCTGCCCGGAGAAGGAGATATAAAAATGGCATCAGTTGTATTCGAAGCCGCTACACGCATCTATCCAGGAACAACTGCACCTGCAGTCGATAAGTTGAACCTCACTGTCAATGATGGTGAATTTCTTGTACTTGTTGGACCATCAGGTTGCGGTAAGTCAACATCACTTCGTATGTTGGCAGGACTTGAAGAAATTGATGGCGGCCGTATTTTAATTGGCGATCGCGACGTAACAAATGTTGCACCAAAAGATCGCGACATCGCGATGGTGTTCCAGTCTTATGCACTGTATCCACATATGACAGTTGCAGAGAACATGGGATTTGCACTCAAGATCGCAGGAACTCCAAAGGAAGAGCGCGATCGTCGTGTTCTAGAAGCAGCAAAGTTGCTTGACCTTGAGCCATACCTAGAGCGCAAGCCAAAAGCTCTTTCAGGTGGACAACGTCAGCGCGTTGCTATGGGTCGCGCAATTGT
>CAIOIJ010000104.1 GCA_903858325.1 uncultured Actinomycetes bacterium | reverse complement strand
CTAACGTACAGGTGATTGTGCGCTTTGCAGAGTTGCGGACTGGAGTTACTTGAACTGGCTTTACTACTTCCTTTACAGGATCTTGCTTCAAGGTCACTTTGATTGTTGGTGAAGAAAATTCGAATCCGTAAGCGCCAAGGTGCAAGAAGCCATTCTTTTCATTGATAGATGTTGTAGCAACACGTGTATTTCCATCAGAGCTTAGAACAGAAATAGTTGCGCTAATTGGTGCTTTACTAAAGTTATAAATACAGCGAGCTACTGCAGAGCTCATGAGCAGATCGTAAGTACCTAGAAAAACATCACCGCTATGCGTGAAGTGAGGTGCAACCACTTGGTAATCAAGAGATTGTGATTCCTTATTGAATGCAGGCGCCCCTGGTGAATACATTGTTGCATTTGTAGAAACTATGCCAGCGAGCGCCTTTGAATCCTGGGTGCACTTATTTATCTCATCTGAACTTCCACCGATCATTGTCTGAACTGACCAGTTATATGGCTCTACTGTTGCTTTATCCCCCAAAATATTGAGCCAATCGCGCACTTCTGCCAAGTTTTTTTCACTTGCATCTAGTTGCTCATGCAACATACTTATTTCAGATAAAGGCCCATTGCGATCTCCACCATTTCCAAAATAAGTACCAAGACGTGGAACATCATTGAAGCGCGCGACCATGGCAGCTGGTGCCTTAGCAGTTTGCGTCCAACCAAAGAGAACAGGAACCCTCATCGGCTCGGCAACAATTGTGAGGTCTACGCCATCTGCAGTAGCTGGATTTGCAGCAACTGTAACTTCAGGATTTCGTAAACGTCCGTGAAGCCAGCCAAATACTGATTGGCTCAATCGCAATTTCATTCCAAATGTAAATCCTGTTGGGAAAGCCTGGGTAACAAAACAATTCTTTCCATCTTTGAAATAGTCGCACTTCATTGTTCCGGGATTGCGACCATTGCCAGCAATCTGATTTATGCTTGCATAATCTGTAGCCGTATCGCTAATACCTAATAGTCCAGTATCTCCAGCTACTTTCTTTACGGGAACAATGACTGCTTCAAGTTTCATTACCTTAAACTTCTCGTCACCCTTTTCTAACATTCCAACTAAATCTGGTTTGACCATATAGAGGTCGCCACCTGAGTGTGGTGCTCCAGGAATCGAGAAAACTAGTGGCGCCCCACCTGTAGGCAAATTCTTTTCGGGACTTCCAGTAAAAATTTGACTCAATGGTGCGATTGCATCTGTTACTAAAGTAGCTGGGACATCTTTGCCATTGGAATCTCTAACGATTAGACCATTGAAACAATCAGATGGGGTGGCGGCAGAGCATGGTTGTAGATCGCTTCGATATTGGAGCTTGTCCCATGTCAAGCAATTTTCATCCGCTAATGAAGTACACGTTCCGGCAAAATCAACGTGCGATGTTGTACCTCGAAGCGATAATAAATAACTCGAATATGTCATCGCCTGCACAGATGCTTGCGTATTGATACCTATCAGGCCCACGGTTTCAGGAGCTGTCTGAACCCATTCTTCATCGAATGAAGGTGCATCCGCTGCAAAACTTGGCGCCATTGCGGCTACAAGGGCCAAGACCACAATGCTGATGATTCGAATGCGGCTCTTCATGCTGGCTCCTTAGGGCGCGAAAGGTGATGAGAGGGGAAGTCTCTCCCTTTTCTACCGAGGAAGGAAGCCTAATTTATGCATGGGTCAGAGGAATTTACGCTCAGACCAGAAAGAGTTCACGAGCCTTATCCACGGCAGATACTCGGCCATCCACCTCTAGCTTGCGATAAACATTGCGCAAATGGGTCTTGATCGTATTTTGTGAGATATGAAGGGATTTGGCAATTGAACTTATTGGCTTAGCGGTAGATAGGTGCTTCACGATTTCAAGTTCGCGGCTCGTCAGATTCTCTTTGAGTGAGCCAGTGGATTCGTGTCGCTCTTTTATCCGTCCGGTAATCAAGCGGACTAAATCTTCCAGATATAAAGTTGGTTGCGTAGCCGCAATTGCCAATATGACATTGGTGAGTTTTTCATTTTGAGTAACAAAAGTTTCATAGGCTCCTACCTCATAACCAAGATTGAGCGCCTCTTGCAAAATTGCCGAGCATTCTTTTTCACGATCCGAAACAGCATTGGCTTTAGCCAGTAGTTTTGAGAGTTTTTCGCGTGGCGTTTTATCTGGCATTTTCTCAAAATCTAATTCTTTGTTCACTTTTCCTTTGGCGCTCTGTAATGAAACTTTCATAGTTTGTGTAAAACTGGTTTCGGGAACCCGTTTGAGTAAGACTTCAACTCGGTCGAAATCTTTTAGTACATATCTCAAATATACTTCAGACATATCCAACATCCAGTCACACTCTTGCGAAATATTATTTTCTATGAAATCTTGACGCAAAGAACGAATCATCTCTGTTGCTCGAGGTAAGTCTCCCATAGTTGCGACCAATCTGATCAAAGTACCCTCCGCCGCAAAATAGAAGGGCCACTGTTTCCATTCGCGAGCTAAATCGCGAGCTTTAACAATTGATTCAAATGCAAGTTCAAAACGAGAAAATTCTAAGTAACAACGTCCCATTACTAGATGCGCTTCAAATGGCCCGTAAATCCCCACGTAAGATTTATCTTCGGCTTGTGCAATTGCAAGCTTCGCCATTTCAAAGGCTTGAATATAGTTTCCTTGACGAAATAGGTGCAGCGCACCGATAGTGTTGAGGGCAT
>CAIOIJ010000103.1 GCA_903858325.1 uncultured Actinomycetes bacterium | reverse complement strand
TCCTTTCCTTCAACTTCTCCTGGACAGGGATAACCCAGTAAGAGGTAAATCTTTTAGGCGTAGCGGGTTGCCCGGATATGCCCTTCTATTGAGGCAAATGAGAGGATTCCCACATGAATATTTCTAAGCTCTTTCGTGCGGGTGTAGCTACAACGGCTGCTCTATTTCTCTTATCAACTCTTGCATTGAGTGCAAGTGCCGAAGAGAACAAAGGAAATGATTCCAATAACAAGCAGAATTCGAATTCAGAACAGAATTCAAAATCGGATCAAAACAAGAATAGTGACAGAGAAGGTATGCAGAACTCAGGGATCCGTTCACACGGTCACCCAGTTCAAGATTTTGCTGGCGTTCCAGCTACAAGTGGTCAATCTGCACAAGATGCATTTGTTTCAAATGATGATGAAACGTCAGAGCGCGAATGGCAAGCCTGGAATAAGAAAAATCAAAATAATTCAGCTCCAGGGCAGGCCAAGACTGTTGCTGTTACTAAAGTTTCTTCACCAATCTCATTACATGGTGGCATTCCATACACCGGTAATGTAAAAATTTATCCAGTGTGGGTTGGTACGTGGAACTCAGCACGTCAGAGTTCGTGGAGTAGTGTTCTAAGCAACTTAGTTACATCTCTCGGTGGTGGGGCTATTCCAGCAACGGGGAATATTTTTTCCACAAATAATGATTACTTCAAATTAGCGGGAAATCGCGCAGTACCAAATTTAACTTGGTTCGCGCAAAACACAGCGGTAGCTGCAACTGGTTCTAGCGTCGGAGGAATCACGCAAGTAAGTGATGCCAATGTATCTACTGCAATCAATGCCGCAATCACTGCTGGCTATGTAACTAGCCCAGCAACGGCAATCAAAGCGGGAATCAAGCCGATTTACGTTTATATCGGGTCGAACACAACGCGACTATCATCGGGATTCGGGTCAAGCTATTGCGGTTGGCATTCATATGGATCTCTGACTTCTAGTGCAACCAAAGTGCCATTTATTGCAATCCAAGATTTCAATAGTACATATTTGAAGTCATGTACGTCATCACTCATTCAAACACTAAGTCCAAATGCTGACCCATATGTAGATGCAATGGCTTCAGTATTAGTTCACGAAATTGATGAGGCGCTCACTGATCCAGATGTTCGCAGTGGTTGGTTTGATTCACGAGGAGCTGAAAATGCTGATAAATGTGCATGGACTTTCGGCACTGTTGCTACCTCACCAAATGGCGCCAAGTACAACGTCACTTATGGCGGTAAGTACTACCTTATTCAGCGTAACTGGCTTGCAAATAACGCACTAAAGGAAGTTATAAGTGGCGTAGGTAATTCCTGCACCATCAATACAGCCGCCTAACTTTGCTAAGTTTGCCCTTGTGGCAACCGTGCTAGATGAAGCAATAACGCAAGCAGTTAGCCTTATTTCGGATGCCCACAACCTTGTGCGCGTTGTTCTCTCCGGTCGTCGCCGAAATATGCAAACGCCGTTCGAGCGTATTGATATTCGACCAGTGCTAATAAAAGAACTATTACACCTGCAGGTAATTGAAAATGATGGTCGCCAAAGTACTGCTAAGAATTTTCTTCCAGCGCAGCTCGATACTCACACCTTACTAACTTCCGGTTTTTCAAATATTTTGGTGGAACAGATAACAGGTTCCTTTTCTATCCGAATATCCAAAAAGGGCGAAGCGCTCGTCACTCGTACTAAAGGTAATAATGAACAAGTTCTTACTCACGACCGCAATAAGAATCGTTTACTCAATCCAGCTGATCCTTTCCTGATCGAGGTGGGAATCTCAGATTCCAAGGGCGTAATCAAACCTTCGAAATCGGATAAATACATGCAAGTTGAGGAGTTCTTGCGCATACTTGCTCCAACACTTACAAATGCTATTGATGCTGGTCAACTGCATAAGCCAACGCAGAGCAATCCACTAGTTATTACCGACCTAGGTTGCGGACATGCATACCTAACTTTTGGTGCACATCAATACTTGCAAGAACAGAATATTCCAGTCTCCGTAATAGGCATCGATATCAGAGCTAAATCACGCGATAGAAATATCGGAATAGCAAAAAAGCTAGGAATTGAAAAGAGTATTGAATTTCGGGCGCAAGAAATATCAGAGACAACAATTTCTAAATCTGATGTAGCGATTGCGCTGCACGCGTGTGATACCGCAACTGATGATGCAATTGCCTGGGCAGTTCAAAGTGATGCGAAGTTACTCTTTATCGCGCCATGCTGTCATCATGATTTGCAGAGTCAGCTCAGTGATATTCCTGAACCTTGGGCAATGTTGACTAAGCATGGCCTCATGAAAGAGCGCATAAGTGATCTACTCACCGATGCTTTGCGTGCGCAAATTCTTCGCTTACTGGGTTATCGCGTTGATGTCATCGAATTTATCGGGGGAGAGCACACCCCAAGAAACATGATGATTCGAGCAGTAAAGACTGGAGCGAAACCAGATGCTCAAGATCGCAAGCGTTACGAAGAGATGATCGCAATGTGGAAGGTAAAGCCAGCATTGGCAGAGCGTTTAGAGAAAGAACTAGTAAGTAGCGCGTCCGCCTGAAATATCGAAAGTAAATCCTGTTGTAAATGAACATGCAGGCGATGCCATGAAAGCAATAATTTCAGCAACTTCACTTGCTTGACCAGTGCGGCCTAGTGGAATCCGAGAAATCATATATTTGAGAGTCTCTTCACTCGTATTTGAATTCATCGGGGTACTTATAACAGCAGGCGCTAAAGCATTAATAATAATTCCATCAGCTGCTAGTTCTTTAGCTGCACCTTTTACAAAACCAATGAGTCCTGCTTTGGAAGTGTTATACGAAGCCATTCCAGGGTTTCCTTCTTTACCTGCAATTGATGACAAATGCACGATGCGTCCGTAGGCCTGAGTTTTCATCTGAGGGATTACTTGTTGAGTTAGCCAAATTGCACCGTAGAGGTTTACTTGCATAGTCTTTTCAAAATTAGACCAATCTAAATCCTCAATTTTCACATTAGTCTGACCAACAATGCCGGCAGAATTTATTAGCGCATCGATTCGACCGTGGTCTTTGATGATGTTCGCAATAACATTTGTAACTGCGCTTTGATCGGATACATCCAAGAGGTGGACTTGATTTGCTGGCAATTTCAATTCAGTTGCAAGTTCGGCAAGGCCGTCAGCATTCATATCTGCGATAACAATTTTGGCACCACGACTTGCAATGAGTGAAGCTGCCGCGCGACCAATTCCATTACTTGCACCTACAAGAACAACTACCTGTCCCGTAAAAAGCGTTGCATCTGATGTCATGATGCTAAGTCTATTTCTCTCTAACGCCTTATGGTACAAATAGCCATGATTAAAGCCGATGTGTGGGACGACCGTAAATGCAATCTTGGCGAAGGACCCGCCTCTGCTGGAATTAATAATCAACGTGGCTATTGGGTTGATATCACTGGGCAGAAAGTCTTATGGCGAGATCTCGATACAGATACAACTGGTGAATATTCAGTTGATGAAGAGATTGGCTTTGTGATTCCACGTGCACAAGGTGGCGAACTCATCGGTACAACATCGGGTCCATACTTGCGCGATCTCGACGGAACAACTCATGCGCTTCCCAATCGCGTTGATGTAGATGGTCCCGGTGAAAATTTCCCAACGCGTTGGAACGATGCAAAAGTTTCGCCAACGGGTGATTTATGGCTGGGAACATTGACTGCTGATTTCACACCAGGAGAATCTGCCTTGTATCGACTAGATCGTGATGGTCGAAAGATGGAGCGCGTCATTAGTGATGTGACACTGAGTAATGGTCTCGACTGGAGTAATGACGGCAAGACTATGTACTACATCGACACTATGAAATTTACGATTGATTCATTCGATGTCGATGGCAATCAAATTTCAAATCGTCGCGTGCGCTATACAGCTAATCCCGATGATGGTTTTCCTGATGGAATGTGTGCAGATAATCAGGGTGGTTTGTGGGTTGCGTTTTGGGGCAGTGGTCAGATCCGTCGTCTCGATGAAAATTTCAAGGTAAGCGAGATTATTTCAATACCTGCATTGTTTGGTTCATCGTGTGCATTTATCGGACCAAATTTAGATATTTTGATGATTACAACCGCGCAGTCATCTGGTAGAAAAAATGATCCATTTGATGATGGTGAACATGCAGGTAAAACATTTATCTGTAAACCAGGTGCTACAGGGCGAGCAACAGCAAGCGTTTCAATCTAAATTCGAGGATCGATATGGATCTTTGGCCCATCTCCAGAATTTGCTGGACGTTTTCCTAAGAAGACATCACCAACTTCTGACATCGAAATAGTTGCGGCGATCAAAGGTCTTGGATCAACTTTTCCGTTGGCATAAAGTTCAATGGCGCCAGCTAAGCCGGGTGACCCAGAAAGAATTCCGACCACAGTTACATCTTCAATCACAATATCTCGCGTATCTACATAACTTGGCTCTCCAGCAATACCGATATAAACAATTCGTCCACCAGGTTCAACCGTTTTTGCTGCAAGTGCTGGAATATCGGGACTATTTGTTGCATCGATAACGGCATCAAAACCTGTCGGCAATTGCGGAATCTCTTTGCTCGTATTCTTGATTCCAATGCTCTTTGCCAGCGCAATGGTGTGGTCGTTTCTTCCAATGAGATAGACATTTGCACCTTCGGCCTGAGCAAAGAGGGCGGTGAGCAAACCAATAGTTCCTGTTCCCCAAATCAAAATATTCTTACCAGGTCCTGCATGAGCTGCTTGCGAAGCCCTGAGAGAATTTCCACCAGGTTCGACCATTGCGCCCATGGCATCATCAATTGAATCGGGAAGTGCATGTAATGCGCGCGCAGGTACTGCTAATTTTTCGGCAAGTGCGCCAGGAAATCCTTTTCGAATTCCAATTTCGAATCGGTTTTCGCAAACATGTTGTCGACCAGAGGTGCATCGATAGCAAGTTCCACACCCAAGCATTGTGTCGCCCGTTACACGTTGACCCAGCCACTTCGCATCAACACCAGATCCGATTGCAGAAACCGTTCCACACCATTCGTGACCTATACGCATTGGATATTTTGCATGTCCAGTATGCAGGTAAACCATTTCACCTGTGAAAAATTCTTGATCTGTTCCGCAAATACCAACACGTGAGACATCAACTATTACATCACCCTCGCCAGCAATTGGATCTTGAACAATTTCAACTATTGATTGCTTAGGGCCAGTGATAGCGAATGCCTTCATATCGTCACTATACTCAAACCTTAGTTGGAATCCCATGAGAGGCAGTCGACAATGAAACAAGCACTCGTAGTGCGCGGAGGTTGGGACGGCCATCAACCGGTGGAGACAACAAATCTATTTATTCCATTTCTCGAAGCTAACGGTTTTAGCGTTCGAGTTGAAGAGTCTCCTGCAATTTATGCCGATGCAGAATTTATGGCAACAGTAGATTTGATTCAACAGACAATGACAATGTCTACGATTGAAAAAGAAGAGTTCCTAGGCCTTCGCGCTGCAATTGAAAATGGCACCGGTTTTGCGGGTTGGCATGGCGGAATTGCCGATTCTTATCGCAATAATTCAGATTACTTACACCTTGTTGGCGGACAGTTTGCATGTCACCCAGGAAAGCATCCCGACGAACTCACTGGCGAACAAGAAGATAACTACATGCCCTACACAATCAATTTTTTACCTGAAGCAGCAAACCACCCAATCACTAAGGGAATGAAAGATTTTGATCTTGTTACCGAGCAATACTGGGTACTTTCAGATGATTACATTGATGTATTAGCAACAACAACTCAAAAAGTCCGCTCGTGGGATGCATGGAATCGCGAAGTTACATCGCCTGCAGTATGGACACGCAATTGGGGTAAAGGAAAAATCTTTATTTGTACTCCTGGCCATAACCTCAAAATTGTTCAAGATCCCAATGTGAAAGAACTCATTGAAAGAGGTTTGTTGTGGGCATCCCGCTAAGAGTAGGAATTATTGGCGTAGGAAATATCAGCACGCAATACCTCACACATATTCCGACACTGCCTTCGCTCAAATTAGTTGCGCTTGCAGACCTTGACACTGTGCGTGCAGCTGAAGTTGCAGCAACTGCAGGCGTTGAATCTCGTACCGTAGACGAACTTCTTGCATCAACAGATATAGATGTAATACTCAATCTGACAACTCCAGGTGCGCACGCAATCATCGCAATGAAAGCACTAAGCGCAGGTAAGCATGTCTATGGCGAAAAGCCGCTTGCGCTCACTGTAGAAGAAGCAAAACCAATGATGGCGCTCGCGCAAAGTTCTGGACTTCGAATCGGAAGCGCACCAGATACTGTTCTAGGCACGGGAATTCAAACTTCACGCGATTTATTAGATTCAGGAAAAATTGGTAAGCCCTTAGCAGCTAGTGCATTCTGGTCTGCACCTGGTCACGAACTGTGGCACCCTGCACCGCAATTTTATTATCTACCTGGTGCTGGTCCGCTCTTTGATATGGGTCCTTATTACCTCACAGCACTTGTTACTTTGCTCGGTCCAGTTGTTAGCGTTATCGGAAGCTCTACACGTTCTGATCGCAAGCGAAGTGTTGCCACAGGAGATCTTGCAGGATCGCAACTTCGAGTAGAAGTAGAGACACATATTTCTGCACTTCTTGAACATGCTTCTGGAGTTACCTCAACAATTATGATGAGTTTTGAAGTATGGGCCGCACGACTTCCGCGTATTGAGGTTTACGGAACTGAAGGAACCATTTCAGTACCAGATCCAAATATGTTTAGCGACGAAGTTCAAATCTATACATCAGCCGATAGGGAATGGAAAGTAGCCCCAGCATCTGCAGGGTATAAAGAAGCTGGACGTGGTTTTGGTCTTGCAGATATGGCAATTGCGATTGATAAGAATGCGCCTCATCGTGCATCAGGAGATCTTGCTTTCCATGTGCTCGAAATTATGGAATCGATTCTCAAATCTGCTAAAGGCGATCAGCGAATCACAATGAAGAGCAGTGTTGCACAACCAGAAAAAGTTCCATTCTCATCTCTGACGTAAGGAAATAGAACAATGGCACAACCAGAGCTCCTACCTTCTAATCAATTCGACCATTTTTATCGTGGTGGCGACAGGATTGGAAAGTTACGTAATGGTCCAGGCGGTCCTATGCGTCCTGAAGAATGGATTGGTTCTGTAACCACACGTTTTGGTGAAAGCGTCAATGGACTTTCAAAACTTACTAATGGTGAATTGCTACGTGATGCAATTGCTCGCGAACCACATGCATGGCTTGGCGCAGTCCATTGCGAAAAATTTGGCGTAAGTACTGAAGTGCTTGTAAAACTATTAGATCCAGCGCAGCGCCTTCCTGTTCATTTCCATCCAAATAAAAAATTTGCAAAGCAACACCTTGCGCTCGACCACGGCAAGACTGAAGCATGGATTATTTTGGAAGCACCTGCGGGTAGTGGGGTAGGCCTTGGTTTCGATCAAGTTCACACAAAGAGCGATGTGCAATCAATGATCAAGGCGCGCGATTCACGCGCACTCATTGAATCACTGACTCGTATTGAAGTATCAGTGGGAGATGCAATTTTGGTTCCAGCGGGTACGCCACATGCAATTGATGAAGGAATATTTGTTTTAGAACTTCAAGAGCCAACTGATTTATCAGTATTGCTTGAGTGGGAAGGTTTCGATGTTGATGGTGAAGTAGATGGCCATCTTGGTTTAGGTTTCGATACCGTTCTTGATGCATTGGATTATCAGCCACTTGGTGCATCACGTATTAGCGAATTAGTAACGCGCGGTGGATTATCTGCGCCAACTACACAATCACTTTTCACAAGCGCTGCCGATAGTTTCTTTAGAGCACATATGATCACGGGAGATTCGAGCAGTATTGATGCTGGATTTGGAATCCTCTTAGTCCTCGAAGGCGCTGGCGAGATTCAATTCGAAAATGCACCAACAATCACTGTAAAACGTGGAGATGCGGTCCTGATTCCATGGTCTGCAGGTGCATCTCGTCTCATCGGTGCCCGCGGAGTTCTCTCCCGTCCTCCGTTAGACTAAGGCGCATGTCTAAGGTTCTCGCTTCTCTTCCCGTCGGTGAAAAAGTAGGTATCGCCTTTTCTGGTGGCCTCGACACATCGGTTGCCGTTGCATGGATGCGCGAAAAGGGAGCAATTCCTTGTACGTACACCGCAGACCTTGGCCAATATGACGAACCAGATATCGAATCTGTACCGGGACGCGCAAAACAGTATGGCGCAGAAATTTCACGCCTTGTCGATTGCAAGAGTTCTATTGTCGAAGAAGGTTTAGCCGCAATTGCATGCGGAGCATTTCATATTCGCTCTGGCGGAAAACAGTATTTCAATACAACACCACTTGGTCGAGCCGTCACCGGAACACTTCTTGTGCGCGCAATGTTGCAAGATAATGTTGATATTTGGGGCGATGGATCTACCTACAAAGGTAACGATATTGAGCGTTTCTATCGCTACGGTTTACTTGCAAATCCAAAGCTCAGAATTTATAAACCATGGCTTGATGCAGATTTCGTCAACGAACTTGGTGGACGTAAAGAGATGTCTGAATGGTTAGTTGCCCGCAAATTTCCGTATCGCGATAGCACTGAAAAGGCTTATTCGACTGATGCAAATATTTTAGGTGCAACTCATGAGGCTAAGCGTTTAGAAGATTTAGATACATCTGTTGAACTCGTTGAACCGATTATGGGTGTGCGCTTCTGGGATGAATCTGTTGCGATCAAGTCTGAAGATGTAAAAATTCAATTCGTTCAAGGCCGCCCCGTTGCAATCAATGGCAAGAGTTTCAGTGATGTAGTTGCTTTAATGAATGAGGCAAATGCAATTGGTGGTCGCCATGGATTAGGTATGACTGATCAAATTGAAAATAGAATTATTGAAGCCAAGAGTCGTGGAATTTATGAAGCACCAGGAATGGCGCTGCTCTTTATTGCATACGAACGCTTGATGAGTGCAATTCATAATGAAGACACAATCGCTAATTACCACGCTGAAGGTCGTCGACTTGGTCGACTTTTGTACGAGGGACGTTGGCTCGACCCACAATCACTGATGCTTCGTGAATCTCTACAACGTTGGGTCGCATCGGTTATTACTGGCGAAGTGACGCTGCGTTTGCGCCGCGGTGATGATTATTCAATTATCAATACAACGGGTCCAGCGCTGAGCTACCACCCTGAAAAACTTTCGATGGAACGTACAGAAAGTGCGGCATTTGGCCCAGTTGATCGCATTGGTCAACTAACTATGCGAAATCTTGATATTGCCGATACTCGCGCAAAACTAGAGATTTATAGTGCGCAAGGCCAACTTGGCGGTGGAGATTTCAAGCTAATCAATGAAATTGAAGCTGGTAATGATTCAACAAAGAGTTGATCTCAGCACTTCTCAATTAGCGGACTTACAAAGTCTGGTAATTGGCCAGGTTTCAACAAATGAATCTGTTTTAGATCAGCATGGCCGGGATGAATCTGCATTTCCACCTGTTCGTCCATCAGCAGTAGTTATGGTCAGCAGCACAGAAGAAGTTTCAAAAGTTCTTGCTTATTGCAACGAGCATAAAATTCCTGTTGTTCCATTTGGTGCAGGGACATCACTTGAGGGACATGTTCTTCCATTTTTTGGGGGAGTAAGTCTTGACCTCACAAATCTAAATTCAATTCTTGAAATTCGCCCTGATGATTTACTTGTTCGAGTACAGGCAGGCGTTCACCGTATGGCGCTCAATGAACGTTTGAGTCGCGACGGACTTTTCTTCTCAGTTGATCCAGGTGCCGATGCAACGCTAGGTGGCATGGCATCAACCGGCGCCGCGGGTACAACAACTGTTCGCTACGGTTCAATGCGCGAAAATGTTTTAGCACTTACTGCAGTGCTTGCCGATGGAACAGTTATTCATACTGGGCGTGAGACCAGAAAATTATCGGCGGGTTACGATCTCACGAGATTGATTGTTGGTTCCGAAGGAACACTCGCCGTCATTACCGAAGTTACGCTTCGCGTATTTGGAATTCCTGAAAAAATGGCTGCCGCGATTGTGCGTTTTCCAACACTGGCCGAAGGCGTGGCCGCGGCATCTGCGATTGTACGAATGGGAATTGCAATTGCGCGCTGCGAATTCCTAGATTCCCAATGCATCAGAAATGTCAATCTTCACGATGGTCTCAATCTCACAGAAGCACCGACACTTCTCTTTGAATTCCATGGAAGCCCCCGAGGTGTAGAAGAAGATGCACAAGCTGTAAAGGAAATTGTTGAAGAATTTGGCGGATCAGAATTTGAATGGACATCAGAGGAAGGTGCTCGCCGTAAATTGTGGCAAGCGCGCCACAATGCATATTGGGCAAATATCGCGGCAAATCCAGGAAAGCGTGCAGTAAGTACCGATGCTGCTGTTCCAATTTCAAAATTAGCAGAGGCCGTGGCAGTTGCAGATAAAATTCTTGGCGCATCACCATTTCCATATTCAATTCTTGGCCATGTTGCCGATGGAAATTTCCACTGTTTTGTAGTTACAGACCCGGCAAAGCCGCAAGAATTAGGCCAAGTCCAGAAACTGACACATGAAATAACTGCACAGATAATTGCAATGGGCGGAACTTGCACCGGCGAACATGGAATCGGTGCTGGAAAGATTGACGATTTAGTTGTTGAAACTGGTCAAAGCGCAGTCAATGTAATGAAATCAATAAAGGCAACACTTGACCCCAACGGTATTCTCAATCCAGGCAAGATTTTCAAGTAAAAAAATCAAGGGAGAGAAAATGAAGAAACTTAGTGAAGTAAATCTTAGCTCTGTCCCTGAAGGCTTTTTGTGGGGTGCGTCAACGGCTTCATTTCAAATTGAAGGCGGTTATGCATCAGGTGATCGCGGTCGTTGCATTTGGGATGACCTTTGTGATGTTCCCGGCGCCATTAGTGATGGAACTAAAGATTGCGTAGGCGTTGAACACCTGACACACCTTGAAGAAGATTTAGATTTAATTCAATGGATGAATCTCGATACTTATCGCTTTTCTTTCTCATGGCCACGCGTACAACCAACTGGATCGGGTGAATTCAATGAAAAAGGATTGCAATTCTATGATCGCTTAGTTGATGGGCTTCTGGCTCGCGGAATTATTCCAAATGCGACGCTGTATCACTGGGATTTACCAAGTGAACTCCAAGCAATTGGCGGATGGGCTAACCCTGAAGTTGTAGATAAATTTGTTATTTATGCCGAAAAAATGGCTGAACGTTTCGCAGATCGCATCACGTACTGGGCAACTTTCAACGAGCCTTGGTGCACAACTTATTTAGGAAATACCATTGGTATTCATGCACCAGGCATCAAAGATTTACCCACTACCGTAAAAGTTGCTCACCAATTAGTGAGGGCTCACGCACTTGCCTCGATTGCGATCAAGGACAAAGCGCCAAAAGCTAAAGTTGGAGTGGTTCTCAATCTCGGCGATCAAATTCTGCTTGGAAAAACTTCGCCTCAGGCAGAGCAAGATTTACGTACAGTCGATGGTTTAGTAAACCGTTGGTGGCTGCAAGGAATGCTGCAAGGCAAATACCCAGTAGATATTCTCGATATTTTTGAGGAGCTAACGGGAATTCGCCCAGATGAAAACGAAATTGCAGACACATCGAAGGGTCGCGATTGGGTTGGACTCAATTATTACCAAGCGGGAGTGTTCAAAGCTTCCGAAACTGGAATTGATGTTCACCCAGGTACAAAGGCAATCGAAGGTGCACCTTTCGGCGATGAAACTACTGATATTGGCTGGTCTTGGACTCCCGATGGCTTTAACAAGATCCTGCATTACATCAACGATATGTTCCCCCAAATTCCGATTCTGATTACAGAAAATGGTGCTTGCTATAACAACGAACCTAGTGCCGATGGCGAAATTTATGACGATAAGCGCGAAGAGTATTTGGCGCTCTATATCACTGCGGCACTTCGTGCACGTGACAAAGGTGTAAATCTCATTGGTTATTACGTGTGGTCACTCCTCGATAACTTTGAGTGGTCATTTGGATTTTCAAAGAGATTCGGAATCGTGTATGTAGATCTTGAAACTATGAAGCGTACGCCAAAGCAGAGCGCTCATAGTTACAGGACGATGATTCAAAAATAATATGTCAATTGATTTAGCATCACGAGTTACATCGATTTTTCGTGCATATGCAGCGGGAGATGCATTTGGTGTTGCTCACGAGTTTGTCGAGGCAACAGATACGCGCGTAGAAAATATCTTGCTAGAAAAAGAAGGTTGGCCATACGGGGGAGTCAGCGATGACACCATGCTCACCTTGCTTACCGTTCTAACTCTCAATGAAGAAAATCCAGAGGCAGCAGCAGAGAAGTTCTTGAGTGAATTGAGACTTGCAGTGCCACATTTGCGGGGACTCGGACCGACTACGAAAGCTGCCTTGGGCCTTGAAGTCAATGCTCACGAAACACATTTAGTAGGAATGACAAATGGCGCAATGATGCGATGCGCCCTAGTTGGCCTTGCATTTAGTACAGCGCAGAAGGATGATCGAGATGCACTAGTTCGAGCACTTGCTAGCGCGACGCATACATTCGAAAGTGCAATATCTTGTGCGCAAATTGGCGCATCACTATTTAGCGATGCCCTAGAAAATGGTGACAGTAATTCAGTTATTTCAATAATCGGTAATCAAATTCCTAAGTGGGAAAAAGGGAAAAAGGGAGTTTCACTCGATCCCATTGAAACACTTTCGGCCGTTGCCTATGTAGTAGAAAATTCAAAGACTACAGCGCAGGCATATGTCCTGGCATGCGAACTCGGCGGAGATGCCGACACCGTAGCTGCCCTTGCTGGTGCGCTTATCACCGCTCGCAAAGGCACCGATTCACAATTCGAAAATATTGATTGGTTGGCAGATATTGCGTGGGAAGAAATTCCTACAATGGGTGAAGCTGTAGAGCTAGTGTGCGCAAGGAGAATGAAATGAGTGCACGTGTTTGGATAGTGGGCCCAATTGCATGGGACACAGTTCTTTACTTGCCACACATGCCACACGTGGGAAAATTTGTCCAAGGAATAAGAAGTATCGAGCGACCAGGTGGAACTGCTGCGAATGCCGCAATTGCACTAGCTACTACTGGCGTTGAAACCGGTTTCGTTGGATACATTGGCGATGATGAGATGAGCAAGAAATTGCGCGCCACTCTTTCAGAAAGCGAAATCACGCACCTATCGATTACAACACTTGATGGGCCACCCTCGCATGTACTCATACTCATTGATGAAAAAGGGGAACGCACGATTCTTGGTATGACTCCTGACCGCTTAGATCAAGTAAATTTGCAAGGAGTAGATCTGCAAAGCGGAGATATCGTTGTCTTTCTTTTGTGGCGCGATCACTTTGCATCAGATTTGGCGCTGGCAAAGAGCAAAGGCTGTATCACTGTTGTCGGCGCAGAAGCTCTCACGCTTGGAATTCATGCAGATATAGCTATCGGCTCGCGCAGCGACACATCAACCTTAGAAGTAAATGAGAATTTGTTAGCGCGAATTCCGCGCATCGTTCTCACCGATGGCGCAAATGGTGCAGATCAATATTTCAATGGATCGGTAATACATCAAGAGAGCGTGGCAACAAGTGTCATAGATACAACTGGTGCAGGTGATGCTTTTCTTGCGGGGTATATCTCTGTACTTGCATTAGGGGAAAAGTCTGAAGGGGAAGCACTTCTTGTTGGTTCGCGTTGGTCTGGCGCAGCGCTCGCGAGTGAGAGTTCAATTCCGCCGCATTGGAGCACAGTTCAGTAAGAAGTTTTTTGGGGAGTGCTGCCTCTCCCTCTGAACCTTGAACTAATTTTTTTGAGTTCTACCGTTACTGCTAATGAAGTGAGCTTTCTCGCTTTATAGAAACGGAAAAAATATGACTGGCTGGTTTGCCGATTTCATGAACCACCCTGCGACCTATCTCAAGTCCGGTTGGTTTCAGATTTCAATTACAAATTTGTTAGTGATTCTTTTGATGTTAGCAATATTCGCAATCGCCATTCTTCTTCCATTCCCACAAGAAAAGAAAGAAGAGCGTGGATCAACAAAGGAGACTCGTAAATGAGCGAAATGCTGACATCACGACTTCGAAATAAGTGGCAGAAGAACCTTCCAATAGAGAAGTTACTTCCTGATGACCAGCCTGCATATGTGGCTTCGTGGATTTATGTTTTTGGTGTTTTGACTCTTTCGGCACTCGGAATGATTATCTTCTCTGGAATCATTCTCGCTTTCGAAGGTCCTGCTTGGTATCACACTT
This sequence comes from uncultured Actinomycetes bacterium, assembly GCA_903858325.1. Lineage (GTDB taxonomy): Bacteria > Actinomycetota > Actinomycetes > Nanopelagicales > Nanopelagicaceae > Planktophila. The sequence continues at coordinate 1,922 of CAIOIJ010000103.1, read as the reverse complement.
CTTCACTCGGAACTTTTGTAAACAGCCTTCACTTCTGGAGCGTTCAACTCTTCTTCGTATTTATGGTGATTCACCTTTGGGGAAAGTATTGGATGGCTGCATGGCGCGGAAACCGTATGGCTACTTGGATGACTGGTGCAGTGGCATTTGTCGCCTCAATTGCAACAGCATTCACAGGTTATTTAGTCCAAACAAATTTCGATTCGCAATGGATCTCATTTGAAGCTAAAGATGGATTCAACTCTGTTGGTGTTGGTGCATGGTTTACAGTCACCAATCTTGGACAGATGCTTCTACTTCATGTTGCATTCCTTCCACTTATCCTCGGTGTAATTACTGTCGTCCACGTTCTCATGGTTCGCCGGCGCGGTGTTGTTCCACCAATTGATGCGATGCCAAGTAATTCGGAGGCACACTCATGAGCACAGCTGAGAAAGAAATATTTGATGCAGCTCCCTGGAAAGGTAAGACTAAGAAATATGACTTTGTACGAGAAGGCGTTATTGCAGTTGTAGTAGTAACAGTTCTTGCAATCTTCTTCTCGCTCCTCTTTGGATCACCAGATGAACCACCACTAACATTCAAAGGGTGGGCAGTTTCAAATTCTGATAATTTCTATGCAACTGCGGTACAGGAATTAGCAGGAACAAGCGGAACTGCAACATATGGCGCTCCATATAACGAAAATGGCGATGGCCTCAATATTGGTCCTCTATGGATGCAACGTTGGGCAGGAGTCACACGACCTATAGATACTGTGAATGATTTCGTGATTGCACCACTGAGCACGCAAATCATGTCGAGCGATATTGCAAATGCACTTGCAGCATGGAAAGCCGCTTCTGATTCACAGAAAACTACTTGGGCAACAAGTTATGACGATGCAATTACAAAAGTAGAAGGCAAGATCAGCGATGTTGCCGCGGGGGATTACGGTCCTGTTCCGGTACTTGCACAAGGACTTACCGAAATGGCAAAGGGTGGCGCACTCGATGCAGCGCTCTTGTCACAAGGTGGTTTCTTTCAAACTGATAACACAAAGCAGATTCTCTTCTTTGGTGATGGTTCTTATCTCGACGATGCAGGAACTGCTGCCAATCTTCAAGGTGGAACTTGGGGAATGATGAATGAGACCGGAAGATATCCAGGCCAAGCATGGCTCTGGCTCTATTCATTCTGGTATCAAATCCCTCCATTCAACAATGAAGAATCCAAGCCAATTGGTGCAAATGCAGATGCATACATCATGGGTCTCATGGGTCTACTTACCTTAGGTTTGATTTTGATTCCAGTAATTCCTGGCATCAAAACACTTCCTATGCGTATTCCAATCCATCGTGGAATCTGGAGCCAGTATTACAAGTCGCAAGGAATCAAGCGACGTAAGAAGTAAGTTGTCGATACCCGCGGAGGAGTTTCCCTCTCCTTCGCGGGTATTGTCATGTTCAGAAGAGATGAGTTTTTGCTAGTGTTCCCAAATGCGAATTGCACTTGTAACCGGAGCTAGCCGGGGTATTGGCAAAAAGATTGCGACAGGGTTATGTGATGAGGGGTATCAAGTAATTGCCGTTTCGCGCAATCTTATAGATAGTGATTCACGATTTACCAATATTGAAGGTGACATCTCTGATCTCGCATTTGTTGAGCAGCTAGCTAATAGAGTCATGAAAGATTTTGGGCATATTGATATTTTGGTAAATGCAGCGGGAATTTTCGGCCCTATTGCTTTGATGCATGAAAGTGATCCTCATGAGTGGGCCCAGACAATAATGATTGATGCGGTAGCGCCATATTTTCTGATCAACAAATTTCTTCCTGGAATGCTCACAAATAAATGGGGCAGGATAATTAATGTCAGTTCTGCTGCATCCCTTCACGAACCAGGACCAATCAATAGTGCTTATGGAACTGCGAAAGTTGCT
>CAIOIJ010000102.1 GCA_903858325.1 uncultured Actinomycetes bacterium | reverse complement strand
TCGAAATTGATTCCAACGCGTGCTAAATCTTCAAATTGCTTAGGTGTTGTGATTGTTTCTTTGACCTGATAACCGTTTTCAATCGGTGTGACTATTTGTAGGTGCTTGACCTTGAAGCCGGTACTTGTCTGCCAAATACTTGATACTTTGAAAGAGGTGGCACTTTCAGTAATTGTGCAATCAATACGTTCAAGATCACGTACACCGTATTGCTCCCATTTATTAGTAATACGAGCTATGCGATCGTTATCCGTAGGTGCGCGCCACAACGAAAGTTCAGGCGCAAATTGTGCGAAAGGAATCTGGATTTCTCCCGCGTCATTAACGGCCTCTTCAAATAGATCGCTGGTTTGGCTCTTAGAAATCACTTCTTTCTTTGAAGTGAGAGGGAACTGGTTCCAGCCAACTTCTTGACCCGCGGGGGCCCATTCAGTTCTACTTTTTCGAACTATCGTGAAGTTGATAAATCGTTCACCGGGCCCATCTGAATTATTGAGATCCCAAGACTTAACAGTGACCTTGGCACTTTTCTGTGGAGCGATACTTGGTAAAGAAACCTTGCCGCTATCGACGACTTCGCCATTTCGATTAATGCTCCAGAAGCATTCAAAATCAGCTAAATCGTTAAAGAATTGGCGGTTTGTGACGGTGAATATTCCTGATGATGCTCTTGTTGAAGAGATGGTGACAGGCGCTGCGATTGCCTTAAATTCATGCATCGCTGGTTTTGGTGAACGATCCGGAAAGACCATTCCATCACAGACGAAATTTCCATCGTGAGGAGTTTCGCCAAAGTCTCCGCCGTAGGCAGAACGAGTTGTCCCGTCTGCAAGTGTTTGCTCGATTCCGTGATCCCAGAATTCCCAGATGAATCCACCTTGCAAACCAGGTGTTGAGTGAATTGCTTCCCAATACTCTTTGAGGTTTCCATTCGAGTTACCCATTGCTTGGGAGTACTCGCACATAATGAGAGGACGATCTTGCTTACCTGATTTCGCATAGTCAAGGATTGCTTTAATTGATGGATACATTGGACAGACAACATCTGTCAATGAATGCCCCCCGCGCCAATCTCCATTGATGCCGCCTTCATAATGCAATGGTCGTGATGGATCGAGCGCTCGCGCAAATGAAGCAGCAGCTTCATGATTCTTGCCTCGTCCAGATTCATTTCCAAGCGACCAGAAGATTACTGATGGGTGGTGCATATCGCGCTGGACCATTCGACCGACTCGTTCAACGAATGCAGATGCATATCGAGGATCGTTAGAGATTGAATCATAGAAAGCATGGGATTCAATATTTGCTTCGTCAATAACATAGAAACCGAGCTCATCGCAGAGATCAAGAAATGCTGGGTCGTTTGGATAATGCGATGTACGTACCGCGTTAAAGTTCCATCGCTTCATTTCGAGCAGGTCTTGGCGCATGTCATCGCGCGACAAGACTCGACCCGTATGGCGATTGAAGTCGTGGCGATTTACTCCGTAGAGGTAGATCGCTTCCCCATTGACCAACATCTCGCGGCCCTTAATAACAACAGAGCGGAAACCGATCTTCTGTTGCGAAATTTCAATGACGGTGCCAGTTGGGCTAATTAGCTCGATACGAAGTGTGTATAAATGAGGGGTTTCAGCAGACCACGCAGCAATCTCTGGAATCGTGGTTTCAAGGACGATATGCCCAGGCCACGGTGATTTGAGCTTGAGGCGACTCGCCTTTGCCGACTCTGGGATATCCCCACGCCAATATTCGCCGGCAAAAAACTTGCGATCTGCTTCGCGAAGTTCGGGAGTCATCTCAGTCCAGAGCGGCGTCTTATGATCTTTATAGGTTTGCAATAACTGTGCTGATTTAACTTTAGGAAGCTCTTCAATGGATGCACGAAGCGTGTAACCGTCTACGTTTTCGCCACCTATCGAACCAATAATTGCATCAATCTTTAAGGTACCGGTTGTGCCGTCACTCTTGAGCCCAGCAGTTGTTTCGAATTTTTCAATGTACACACGATCTGTTGCATACAGTTTTACCGAACGAGTAATTCCACCATGCCACCACTGATCTTGATCTTCGATATAGGTTGCATCAGACCACTTAGTAACTTTAATCTGAAGAGTATTTTTTCCACGCCTTATGTATGCGGTGATATCAAATTCAGCCGCCAGACGAGAATCTTTTGTTAGCCCGACTTCAGTGCCATTGACAATAATGACGGCAACGGATTCGTAACCACCTAAATGCAGAACAATCCGTTTTTCTCCCCATGAAGCTGGGAATTCAAAATCTCTTTCATATATTCCAGTTGGGTTGAACTCTGGAACTTCTGGTGCCACGTGATTCCATGGCATCTGAGTATTGGTGTAGTGGGGTTTATCAAAAAATATGTCGCTTGCTGGTTGCATAGTCCACAATCCAGGGACAGGAATACTTGTCCTGCGCTTTCGTGAATCATCAGTTGGCGAATTAAGTAATTGAAAACGCCAGGTTCCGTCAAGTGAAATTGTTTCAAAGTGTTCGATGTTGAGCATGCCTAGACGGTTGATTGAATTGGTTTCAGGACTCATCCAGTAGTTAGGCAACATGTTGAGAATCCTCTCATTTATCCGCATTTATAGGTATAAAAAGGTGGATTTTTACAATCTGACAATAACTGCCATAATTGCGACCGCAGTACGCCTCCCTAGCTCAGTGGTAGAGCAGCTCACTTGTAATGAGCAGGTCATCCGTTCAATCCGGATGGGGGGCTCCAGTTTTACTCCACACGCACTGGTTAGGAGTCAAGATGTCACAGAACTCTTTTCCTCACGATTCATTCGATGATCTTCTCGCGGCGAATAGCGAATACCAAAAATCATTCAAATACTCCGAACTCACGGGATCTGCGGCAAAGGGTCTAGCGATCGTTACTTGTATGGACTCTCGTATTAATCCATTATCTGTAGTTGGAATGCGTTCCGGAGATGCGAAGATTTTGCGCAATGCAGGAGCTCGAGTTACAGAAGATGTCCTTCGAACGCTAGTTTTGGCAACCTACTTACTGAATGTGAATCGAATCTTGGTAATGCCACATACCGACTGCCGAATGGCGCAAGGCGAAGAATCTGCAATTCACAAGTTAATTGATGAGCAGTACGGAGTAAAC
>CAIOIJ010000101.1 GCA_903858325.1 uncultured Actinomycetes bacterium | reverse complement strand
GCTGATTTAGAACATATCAAGGGCGAAGTTCTAGCAATTTCTATGAATCAAGATGTAACACTTGAGATTGCAGATAACGAACTTGGAATGACTTTAGTTCTTGAAAAAAATTCGTAAGGATTTAGAGAGATCCAACTATTGGAATCAATAGTTGGATTGCAAAGAAAAGAACGATAAAAGATAAGTCCAGGCTGACTGCACCGATGCGCAGTGGCGGGATGAAACGTCGGATAAAGCCCATAGGTTTATCTGTGATTGAATAAATCGCTTCTACGAAATAGAGCGCGATTCCACTCGGACGCCAATTGCGTGCAAACATTCGGATGTAATCAAGAATGAGTCGTCCTAAAAGTGCAAATAAGAATATCTGCAGAATAACTACAAGAATTGTTCCGATATGAAACATTGAAATCGAATTAGTTCTGGTTGAAGAAGCTAGCTTGTGCAGCTGCTGACTTATCTTCAGAACTTACTGAAACATTTGCAGGTGATAGTAAGAATACTTTCTTAGTCACGCGCTCGATGGTTCCATTGAGTCCGAATGCAAGACCGCTTGCAAAGTCAATGAGGCGAGTGCATGCAGCTTCATCCATATCAGTGAGATTGATGATGACTGGATTTCCTTGACGATAATGCTCACCGATTGTTCGTGCCTCGTTATAAAAACGTGGATGAAGAGTGATGATGCGATCGAGTACAGGAAGATCTAATTGAGGTGCAGAAGTAACAACTGTTGATGTATGTACTGAACTTACTTGACGTGGTTCGCGAGTCTTGATGCGAACATCTGGCACACGTGCTGCTTCTTGCGCAGCTACTGGTGTATCAAATTCAGGGTCATCCATAAGTCCGAGGTAGTTTGCGACACGTCGCATTGCATTAGCCATGTGTAAAAGATTACAGCGCGCTCGTGCGGGAACCGAGGATTGAACTACCAACGCGTATATGTGTCGCGCCATGTGTAATCGCGCTTTCAAAATCGCCACTCATCCCCGCCGAGAGGGCCGATGCATGGGGATATTGCATTGAAAAAGCATTATGAATCACTGCTAATTGCGCAAAAGCAACATCGGCGGGTATGTCCAGTGGCGCAACCGCCATGAGTCCCATAAGTCGCACGCCCCCCGTTGCCAGCACCTGATCAGCCAAGAAATTGAGATCCTGTGGCGCAACTCCCCCACGACCTTGAACCCCATCGAGTGAGACTTGGATGAAAATTCCAAGTGGATCGCTCTCACGTTCTTTACATAGCGTTGCAATTTTTCCTAAATGCTCTTGGGAATCAAGTGAGTGAATATAACTGGCCCACGAAGTAATTGATTTCAATTTATTACTCTGAATCTGTCCCTGAAAGTGCCAATTGCCTTGAACCTCCAAGGATTTAGCCGCTCCTTCTGAATCTCTATTTTCACCAAAATCACGAATGCCGATTTCATGAAGTATTGCGACATCGCTGACTGGAAAAGTCTTAGTGACCACAATGAGTTCGATCTCATTGATATTCCTGTTGGCCCGCGTAGCACTGCGGGCAATTTCTTCTCGAACTTGTGCAAGATTATTGGCTATCTCGGCGCTGCGACTTGTCATAGCGAAATCACTCCAACGCTTCGCCCTGTTTTGCCATCACGCCGATATGAAAAATGATCTGGACTCTCGTGGGTACAAATATGCGATGGATCTACTTGTACATCGAAACTATCAAGTACTCCATAAAGCGCTTTCGCTAAATCTAAAGCCAGAGTGCCTTGAGCGCTCTGGGACCGTGCAGCGGGATATTTTGCAACAACCTCGTCGTAGATATCTTGGGAAACTTCATAACATCTGCCACAGATATGTGGTCCCATCCACGCTCTAAAATTGCGCCCGCCTAAGCGCACCATCTCTGTAAGTACTTTTTGCGTGATGTCGTTACATAAACCTTTTCTGCCCACATGTACCGCAGCAACTACTCCATCACTTGCAATAAGAAGTGGAATGCAATCTGCCACTTGAACTGCCAAATTGATTCCGCTTACTGTCGTGATAAGTGCATCGCATGTTGGTGTTGCAATAGTGGAAGAAGTAACTACAGCGAATGCATCACCATGAACTTGGTTCATAAAAACAGTTGGACCTACTCGTGCAACCAGTGCGTCCCTGTTGGAACTTACGCTAGACAACTCATCGCCAACGTGATCACCGAAATTCAAGAAATCATACGGTGGCGCACTTACTCCACCATATCTGTCAGTAAAGAGCGTGAACAAGAACTCCTACTTCATAAAATCAGGAATATCGATCTCGTCTTCTGCAACGAGCTCTTCAAAAGTTACTCTCTTCTTAGGCGTTACATCTTCGCCAGTCTCCATTGCAAATGAGATTGGATCATTAGAGGCAATTGGATCAGCAACACCATTGAGTGAGGCGGCATTGATTACTGGCATCGCAACTCTCTTTGGTTCTCCGCCTTCAAAACCAGCAGCAACTACAGTGATTCGAACTTCATCACCTAACGCATCATCAATTGTTGTTCCGAAGATGAACTTCGCATCAGGATGGACTGCGCTTTGTACTAATTCGCACGCTTCATTGACTTCAAAGAGACCAAGGTCTGAGCCACCTGATACAGAGAGTAGAACTCCCATCGCGCCATCAATGGAAGCTTCCAATAATGGACTTGAGATTGCAAGTTCAGCTGCGCGTATTGCGCGATTCTCACCGCGCGCAGAACCGATACCCATCAGCGCAGAACCCGCTCCAGACATAACAGCTTTTACATCTGCAAAGTCAAGATTGATAAGTCCTGGTTGCGTAATGATCTCTGTGATTCCCTGTACACCAGAAAGTAAAACTTGGTCTGCACTCTTGAATGCATCTGCCAAAGTTATGTTGCGATCAGATATTGCAAGTAAGCGATCATTAGGAATAACAATAAGTGTGTCAACTTCTGCGCGAAGATTTTCGATTCCGATATCTGCTTGTGCCGAACGCAATTTTGCTTCGAAAGAAAATGGTCGAGTAACGACGCCAATAGTGAGTGCGCCGAGATCGCGTGCAATCTTTGCAACAACAGGTGCTGCACCTGTTCCAGTTCCGCCACCTTCGCCGGCAGTTACAAAAACCATATCTGCACCACGTAACATCTCTTCAATGTCATCGGCGTGATCGAGTGCAGCTTCGCGACCCTTTTCAGGATCCATTCCTGCACCTAAACCTTTTGTTGTTTTACGACCGATATCTAATTTCACATCGGCATCACTCATTAATAAATGTTGCGCATCTGTATTGATAGCAATGAATTCAACACCTTTGAGTCCGACATCAATCATTCGATTAATTGCATTGACTCCACCGCCACCAATACCAACAACTTTGATGACAGCTAAATAATTTTGCGGTGAAGCCACGGTTATCCTCCTCAGGAACTATAAACCTCAACTTGAGAGATATAGTTCTTACATTTATGCGTGAGGTGAACGTAAAGCGAGTTGAGCAAGGAAGCAAACACCGACTCGAAGAATTTTATTTTTATTATCGTCGCATTATTTAACGATTGGTGCATGTGGTGCAGATACATCAACAGTTGAAATCTTTGAATTTTCTTTCAATGCAATGAGTGCTTCAAATACCTTGATCTTCACATCCATTTCAGAATCGCTGCCCCACATAAGTGAGACTGTGCGTTTTCCTTCTTCTATAGTGAGTTGAAATCTATCTACATTCATAGCTGAAACCATGCGAACTTTTGAACGGAAATCGGCAGGTAACTGTGTGAAGAGTGCAATGGCGGCCAAACCATCTGCCGTTGATAATCCCTCAACTACAGGTAGAGCCAATTGCGAAACTCCAGGAATATCAAAGATGGTTCCTGACTTATCAATGTAATGACCTTTGAAAATTCCGATTGGTGTACGTGGTGTTATTTCAATCGTGACCTTGCCAGTCAACCAATTACGAGAAACCGTCGCCTCTTTGACCCACAGTGGTTTCTTCAATTCTCGAGCGACCGCTCGTGGCTCAACGCGCGCGAGTTTTTCTCCGATTGAGATACCACTTGCTGTTCTTATGGATTGCTGATCGGTGCCTACGATTTGGATTCCAGAAACAGTAAAGAGCGATGACCACGCAACTAGATAAATGAGCAACCCAAATAGAATTACTATAAGAAAAGAAATTATTCTGCGATTTATTTGAATCACCTATTACGCATCAAATCGCTTGTGCAGGCCAGCGACGATAATGGGAGCAAGCGAACTTACATCCCCTGCACCAAGGGTAAGGATTACATCACCTGGTCGTGCATTCTCAATAAGTGATTGGGTTGCATCTATAAAATTTGGAATGAATTCACCCTGCGCCATCTGATCAACAATGAGTTGCGAACTCACACCAGGAATTACTTTCTCACTTGCTGCATACACTTCCAGTAACACAGCGCGATCAGCCTCATCGAGAACTCGC
>CAIOIJ010000100.1 GCA_903858325.1 uncultured Actinomycetes bacterium | reverse complement strand
TTCTCCTGTGATGCAATTGAATCGACTTTGATAACGACTCCATCAATTTCATGTTCAACATCATGGCGATGTTCGTTGTAGTAAGCGATGAATTTCTCAACATCGCTTCGGGTACCACAGACTTTGTATCGATCACTTGTTGGAAGCCCAAGTTTTTTCAGAAGTTCATATGCCGCGCTTTGCGAATCAAATGAAATCCCCGCCCGCGCTCCAACGCCATGAACTATCAAACTCAAAGGTCGGGAAGCAGTGACACGAGGATCCTTCTGACGCAGCGAACCCGCAGCACCATTGCGCGGGTTCGCAAAAAGGGCTTTGCCCGCCTCTTCTAGGGATTCGTTGAGCTCATTGAATGCGGCAATAGGAAAGAAAACTTCGCCGCGAATTTCAATGAGTGTAGGTACATTTTTGCCAACTAATTGATGTGGCAGAACTTTGATGGTCTTTACATTTAGCGTTACATCTTCTCCCGTAACTCCATTGCCACGGGTAAGACCGCGAATTAGTTGTCCATTCTCAAAGGTGAGATTGATTGCCAAGCCGTCAACTTTCAATTCACATAAATACTTTGGTTTATCAATCTCTTTCTCTACTCGGTCAAACCATGCACCTAACTCTTGTAGATCAAAAACATTGTCCAAACTCATCATTTTTTCAATGTGATCGCGTTGCTCAAATTGAGTTGAAAAACCGCCACCAACTTTGAGTGAGGGTGAGTCTGGAGCTAATAACTCTGGGTGTTTGCTTTCAAGGGCCGATAGCTCAGTAAGTAATGTATCGAATTGCGCATCGGTAATAGTTGGTTGATCTAAAACGTAATACTTGAATTGATGATCACGAATTTCATTAGTCAGTTCATCTATTCGATGACGCGCTTGATTGCTCATTTAGTTGGTCTCACAAATTGTTGCCGAACCCACTACGCGATCACCATCGTAAATAACCATTGCTTGGCCCGTTGCAAGACCTAAAAGCGCTTCATCGAGTTGGGCATGTAGATACGTTCCATCGAATGAATATGTACACGCAAGTGCAGAGCCGTGTGCGCGAATCTGCACAAAGCCACGAGTGGGATTAGCGCTCACTGCAGGACCGCACCACACAGGACGCTCGCCTTTCATTGAAGTAATTGCTAATTCTTCGCGCGCGCCAACAACTACTGTGTTTGAAACAGGTTCAATTTTGAGAACAAAGCGAGGCGATCCATCGGCAGTTGGAACCGTGATGCCTAAACCTTTGCGCTGACCAATTGTGTATGTGTAGGCACCTTTATGTTCGCCAATCTTTGTGCCACTTTGATCAACAATTGGTCCTGTCTCACTGCCTAACCGGTCACGCAACCAACCAGCATTATCACCTGACGGAACGAAACAAATATCGTGACTATCTGGCTTTTGCGCGACTGCTAATCCACGCGCTGCTGCTTCTTCGCGGATATCAACTTTAGTTGTATCCCCCAATGGAAATATTGCGCCCGCAATTTGTTCAACAGTAAGAACTGATAAAACATAAGACTGATCTTTGGAAATATCAATTGCGCGATGAAGCGTCTTGCCTTCAGGGGTAATCACTGTGCGTGCATAGTGTCCTGTTACAACACCATCAAAACCCATTGCGCGTGCGCGATCTAATACCGCAGCAAACTTTATTTTTTCGTTACAGCGCAGACACGGATTAGGTGTTCGTCCTTGTGCATACTCAGCAAGAAAATCTTCAACAACGCCATCATGAAATTCTTCAGCCATATCCCAAATGTAAAAAGGAATCCCGATTACATCTGCGGCGCGACGGGCATCATGGGAATCTTCGATAGTGCAACATCCGCGCGCACCTGAACGATATTTCTGTGGATTTGCAGAAAGCGCTAAATGCACGCCAATTACTTCATGGCCAGCCTCAACTGCGCGAGCAGCAGCTACCGCTGAATCAACTCCACCACTCATTGCTGCAATTAGTTTCATGAAAGATTCGCCGCCCGTCCGCGAGCAATCACATCAGGAAGTACTGACAAAGCAAAATCTATGTCGGCTTGTGTTGTCGATGCACCAAGTGAAAAGCGTAATGAGGACTGAGCCGTTTTTTCAGTATGTCCCATTGCTAATAAGACATGGCTGGCTTCATGCACGCCGGCACTACACGCAGAACCCGTTGAACAAGAAACTTTTGCCGCATCCATAAGTAATAACAATGTGTCGCTCTGAGTTCCGGGGAAAGTGAAATTTACGATTCCAGGTAAGCGAGAGGATTTTGCGCCATTGAGAATTGCATCGGGCAGAAGTTTTTCTACATGGGAAATAAAATGGTTACGCAAATGTGTAACTGACTCCGAGTTGTATTGATGTGAAGCTATTGCGGTAGCAAAAGCAACTATGGAAGGTGCATTCAAGGTTCCGCTGCGAATTTCGCGCTCTTGTCCTCCGCCGTGCAATAGCGCCGGAACTTCTACGCCTCGCTTGAGTACGAGAGCGCCAATGCCCAGTGGTCCCCCAATTTTGTGAGCGCTCAAAGTCAAAGATGTAAGACCTAGCTCAGAGAAAGAAAGTGGGACCTTCCCAAAACTTTGTACACCGTCACAATGCACCGGGATATCGCCAGCAATTTCAACTAACTGGGTGATTGGCTGCAAAACCCCCGTTTCATTATTTGAATGCATTACTGCAATCACTGCAACTTCATCGCCGCGCTTTGAAAGAAAATCTTCGACAAAAGCGCAATCAATTATTCCATCGCGAGTTACTGGAATCTCTATCACTTCAGCTTTCTCATGTGTAGATAGCCAGTGCGCAGGATCAATAATTGCGTGATGTTCGATGGCAGAAATCAGAAGAACATTTCGCCCTTCAGCACGGCGTTTCCAGAAAAGTCCTTTGAGTGCAATGTTATTTGCTTCCGTACCAGAACCTGTGAAAATAATTTCAGATGCAAGACAGCCAACTTCGCGGGCAATAATTTCGCGCGCATCTTCAATATCTTTGCGCGCTGCACGTCCTTGAGTATGCAAACTTGAAGGATTGCCTAATTTTGATAATTGAATCGTCATCGCATCAATTGCACAATCGAGCATCGGCGTTGTTGCCGCATGGTCGAGGTAGATGGAAGACATGGCGCTAAGTCTAGGACTTACGCGCAATAACGCCTTCCGTTGCCTTAGGCAGCACGGCAAAGAGATCACCGATTACGCCAAAGTCTGCGATATCAAATATTGGAGCCTCAGCATCTTTATTGACCACAACGATTGTCTTACTTGTCTGCATGCCTGCGCGGTGTTGGATTGCACCCGAGATTCCGCATGCAACATAGAGTTGTGGACTCACTGTCTTTCCTGTTTGGCCAACTTGATGAGTATGTGGATACCACCCTGCATCAGTTGCGGCGCGTGATGCACCAACAGCTGCACCTAATGCATCTGCAAAACCTTCAACGGCGGCAAAATCTCCATTAGTTCCACGACCGCCTGAAACAACAATGTTGGCTTCAGTAAGTTCTGGACGTCCACCTTTTACAAATGGCGCAGTTGAAGTAATTGTTGCTTTCTTTGCACCATCGCTCACGCTTTTATTCATACTTTCAACCGTTGGCGTTGCAGCCTGCGTGCTTGCTTCAATTGTGTTTGCGCGAATAGTCATGATGCTTACGCCATGAGAAATTTTTGAGTGCACCGTTGTTGAACCACCGAAAACTAATTGTGTAGCGGTGCCATCGGCAGCAACATCAACGGCGTCAGTGATAATTCCTGACTCTGTCGCAATTGCTACTCGTGCTGCAATCTCTTTTCCAAATGCATGTGATGCAATCAAAAGCGCCGATGGCTTCTTTTCATTGACTATTTGGGCAACCACATCTGCATAGGCAGTTACTCCATACGTTGCAAAATCCTGTGACTCAACCGAGATTACATTAGTTATGGGACCGACGAGTGATGGAATAATCGCTGCGCTTTTCCCTGGTGTAGTTAGAACAAGGGCCGTTACATCGCCCATGCGAGCACCTGCAGTTGCAAGTTCGGCAGTTGTCTTACTTACTAGATCGCCTTGAAGATCTACAAGAATTATTACGTTGCTCATATCAACTTCTTTCCAGCTAGGAAATCTACTAATTCGGCGCCACCATTACCTGTGTCAGTAACTTTGATTCCTGCACTTCTAGCAGGACGCGGAGCAGAGTCGGCAACAACAGACCATGCACTTTGCGCGCTGATTCCAATTGCTGCACAATCTTTAATATCAATAGTCTTTTTCTTCGAAGCCATAATGCCCTTGAAAGATGGGTAGCGCGGTTCATTTATTTTTTCGATCACGCTCAGCACTGCAGGAAAACTTGCACTCATCGAATCAACGCCGGCATCTGTCACGCGTGTTATTTCCACCTTTGATGCACTTGGGTCGACAACTACGCTGCCTGCAAAAGTAAGTTGCGCCCAGCCCAAACGCGCCGAAATCATTGCTGGAACAACGCTCATACGAGCATCCGTTGATTCGGTTCCACACATCACTAAATCAAATCCACCAGTTTCAATTACTTTTGCAAGGACTGCCGATGTTGTAATCGCATCGGCGCCTGCAAGCGCGCTATCGCTAATGAGAATTGCATCATTTGCACCCATAGATAGTGCTTTGCGAATTGCCTCTGTTGCGCGCTCTGGTCCCATAGAAATGATGGTCACACTATGAGCGCCGCCTTCTTCATTGCCGCCATGTGCTTCAGCAATTCGAAGCGCTTCTTCTACGGCATATTCATCGAGATCATTGAGAACTGCATCAACGCCTTCGCGATCAAGTGTTCCATTGATCATCTTCTTCTCAGCCCAGGAATCTGGTACTTGTTTGACGCAGACTGCAATTTTCATAGGGCACAGGTTACTCGGCGGTAATAGGCATCGCCACA
>CAIOIJ010000099.1 GCA_903858325.1 uncultured Actinomycetes bacterium | reverse complement strand
TGTGCAAGTAAAGAATTGCGATGAAGTAGTGGCTAAGGCACTAGCTAATGGTTTGAATCTCCGAGTTGTAGATGCAACACATGTGGGGATATCACTCGATGAATTGACCACGGCATCAACTCTGAAATCACTAGTTGATGCATTTGGCGTATCTAACGTTTCGAAGTCGGGGGAGAGCCAAGCTATACCTGCGCAGTTGGCACGCACGAGTAAGTACCTCACCCACCCAGTTTTCAATACCTATCATTCTGAAACTGCAATGCTGCGCTACATACGTACACTCTCTGATCGGGATTTAGCGCTCGATCGCACAATGATTCCGCTTGGTTCATGCACAATGAAACTTAATGCCACAACTGAAATGGAAGCAGTAACGTGGCCGGAGTTTTCATCATTACATCCTTTTGCACCTGCTGGGCAAAGTGCGGGCTCACGCCAACTCATCGATGAATTATCACAATGGTTAGTTGCGATTACAGGCTATGACGCAGTTTCATTGCAACCCAATGCTGGAAGTCAAGGCGAGTTTGCAGGACTGTTAGCGATTCGTAATTACCATAATTCACGTGGTGATGCACTAAGAAATATTTGTTTGATTCCATCAAGTGCTCACGGTACTAATGCCGCAAGTGCAGTTATGGCAGGAATGAAAGTCGTTGTCGTTGAATGCGACGATAAAGGAAATGTCAGTCTCGCAGATCTTGAAACTAAGATTGCAGAACATGCAGCGACACTCGCCGCGCTTATGGTTACTTATCCATCTACGCATGGAGTTTTTGAAAGTGCAATATCTAAAATTTGCGCATTAGTTCACGATGTCGGGGGACAGGTATATGTCGATGGTGCGAACCTAAATGCACTCGTTGGTCTTGCACAGCCTGGAAAATTTGGCGCTGACGTATCACATTTGAATTTACATAAAACGTTTTGCATACCTCACGGAGGCGGCGGCCCTGGTGTTGGTCCGGTAATTTCGCGTGCACACTTGGCACCGTTTCTGCCTAACCATCCATTGGATCCAACAGCAGGGCCATCAACCGGTCCGGGCCCGATAAGTGCTGCACCTTTTGGTTCAGCGAGTATTTTGCCAATCTCATGGGCATACATTCGACTTATGGGTGGTGCAGGTCTTACTCGTGCAACCGAGATTGCAATTCTTTCTGCAAATTACATCGCACATAAACTCAATCCATATTTTCCTGTTCTCTATACAGGTGAAACTGGGAGAGTGGCGCATGAATGTATTCTCGATCTTCGAGAGATTACGAAAATCAGTGGCGTCACCGTTGACGATATTGCTAAGCGACTTATGGATTATGGTTTCCATGCTCCAACGATGAGTTTTCCAGTCCCTGGAACATTGATGATTGAGCCAACCGAGAGTGAAGATATGGGCGAAATCGACCGCTTCATAGCTGCAATGGTCGGTATCGCAGGTGAGATTGATGCGATTACAAAGGGTCAAGTAAGCCTTGAGGGTTCAGCTCTTCATAATGCACCGCATACAGCTCAATCTCTTCTTACGCCAGATTGGTCAGCTAGTTACTCACGGGAGTTTGCAGCCTATCCAGAGGCTACTGATGGGCTTATAAGCGGTGAAATCATCGGAATGAAGGGCAAATATTGGCCAACTGTGGGACGCATTGATGGCGCATTCGGGGATAGGAATCTGATCTGTTCCTGTCCGCCTATATCTGACTTTACATAATGTAACTTATCGGCGTTAGTTATACGCTCAGGAATCTAAACGACGAGCGATATTTCCAATGAGCATCAACCCCATAATCAATAACCAAAAACTCCACCAACCCAAGTAATTAGCCCATGTTCGTCCCGAATATAGATTCGATTGCGTAAAGAGATGACCAGCTTGATTCTGCACAGTTACTTGCTTGATATTTCCATCGGCATCAATTGATCCAGAGATTCCAGTTGTTGAAACGCTGAGCAGATCACGATGATTTTCAATAGCTCGAATTCTGGAGATAGATAATTGTTGAATACTTTGGGCACTTGTACCAAATGTTGCATTATTTGTTTGAACTACCAATAAGTCTGATTTTGTCGATATTCGATTGATATATGAATCATCGATAAGTTCATAGCAAATAATTGGTGCGATCGTCACATTGTCGACTTGATGAAAAACATCTTTTGTACCTGAATCGAAATCATTGACTTGGTCGACATAAGGCGAGAAATATCGAGCTAACGCTCTTAGAGGAATGTATTCACCAAATGGCGTTATATGTTGCTTTATATAGCTCGATTTCGCGCCGTGATTCCAAAGTATTGAAGCATTCTTCACGCTATTACCCGAATTGAGAACAGCTCCGATTATTACAGGCTTTTGAGTGCGAGTATTGATAGCGCCCAGAGCTTGTCGCACATCGGAATTAGTAAAAGGATCAACATCTACACTATTTTCTGGCCAAATAATAACTTGGTATTTAGTGTCTGCCCGTAGCGCTTCCTGTGTTTGCGCTATATGTAAATCAAAAACTGCTTTGGCTCGTGCATTGAAATCTAAACCTAATTGCGGGACATTTCCTTGTACTAGCAAGGCGCGAAAAACTCCTCGAGTTTCTAGATTTGGCGCAATACTCGTGATAAACAAAATTCCTGTGATCGATAGAAGAACAAAGGCGCTCACCCGTATATTTCGCACAATGAAGAAAAGTGCAAACCCTATGAGCAAAACCATTGCGGATAGGAGGCTCACTCCCCCGATTGCAGCCACACTTCGATAAGGCGCTTCTGCTTGGCTAAAAGCTAGGCGCGCCCAACCAAAACCACCAAAAGGAAAACGCGATCTAATCTCTTCCATAACTATAAATATCAGTGGGAAGAAATAGATACGTTGTCCGCGCGCCCATGCCAAGGGTAGAAATAGAAGCGCTTCTCCAAAAGCAAGTACTAACCACGGCGTACTGCCCACATATATTGAACTCCAATGCAATAAGAAAGCATTGAAAGTAAATGCGATTACCAAAGAATTGAATATGGAATGTCGATCTTTGCTCAAGATCCAAAGCCAGAGTGCTACTGCTAATGGTGCCAAATACCAGCGATCTATAGGCGCAAAACTTGCAGATAATAGCCATCCGGTAAAGATTGATACGAGCAGCATTACCAGCCTAAGGCGCTAATCATTTTGTCGATTGAGGCACCTAGTCCATATTTTTCCTGAAATTTATAAATTTGAGATAGATCTTCTGGCTTGGTTGGCATTGCAATCTCCATAGCAGGAATAGCAACATCACGTGCACAGTGAACCAAAGTGGGGGCAATCTTTAGATAATCCATACCTTCGAGAATTTTCTTACTCAATGCAGGTGCGAAAGGTGAATTTGCCGATTGAGCTAACTCAATTGCTTCTGCAACGTTTGCAGCGTTATTTGCAATGATTGCTGCACCTTTCTCACCAATTCCTTTGACGCCAGGTAGACCATCAGATGGGTCTCCGCGAAATATTGCGAAGAGTGCGTAACGATCTCCTGGAATTTGATACTTATTCTTTACCCAAGCGTGATCTACTAAATCATGTTGCGAAACGCCTTTAGCAAGATAAACAACTTTAATATCTTGCTTGTCGTCTACCAATTGAAAAAGATCACGATCTCCAGTAACAATTCTGATCGGCCCATCCTCACGCACCGCAAAAGTTGCCATAACATCATCGGCTTCGTAATCATCTACACCAACTAATGGAATGCCGAATAGATCAAGTAGATCTAGAAGAATTGGAATCTGCGCAGTCAAAGTTTCTGGCTCTTCCTCCTCCCCCTCCTGATCTAAACGATTCGCCTTGTAGTTAGGGAAAAGATCAACTCGCCAACTTGGTCGCCAATCTCCTTCGATGCAAGCAACAATGCGTTTTGGTTTATACATTCCAATAAGTCGCGAGGTCATATCTAAATAACCACGTATTGCATGAACTGGCATTCCATCAGGCGCGGTCATCGTGTCGGGCATACCGTAATAAGCGCGGTACCAAAGCGAGGCACTGTCGAGAAGCATCAAGGTCATAGGTCACTCATTAAATATGCAACAACTCCACGATCCAAACGTTTCACGCCATCTTGGCATTTTTCGCGCAGAGTTTCGCTGGCGCCGCCAATTTGCGCTAGCAAATCGATGAGTTGCTTTGTCGAACGTACGAAATCTCCCACTGATAGATCACTGCCCTTGAGAACGCTCGACAGTGATTGACCATTTGCCCAACGATATGAAATTGAACAGAAACCGAAATCCGGCTCCTTCTGAGTTTTGACGCCATATTCATTCTCAAGATTTTCGAGTTGAGCCCAAAGCGATGCAATCTGAGCAAGTGCATTTCCAACATTGATATGTGGAATCTTCGGCGCTAGATTTTCTTGCGATCGAGATTGAAAAATCATTGACGAGGCGACCGATAAAAGCTCGGGTGCACTGAGATCATCCAATAAACCAAGTCGAATGGTTTCGGTTAGAAGAAGATCAGATTCAGCATAAATCTTGGCAAGGATCTTGCCTTGGGGAGAACTCTTTTCGCCATCGATATATTTGAGATGCGTAAGGACATTACAAATCTGATCGAATGTTTTCGCAATTACATGTGTGCGATTTTCGACCCGCTTAGTGAGACCATCATTTTCACGACGTAAACGATCGGCGCGCTCCGCTAAACGTGCATGAGTTTCACGATCATTGCAGCTGTGGCAACTGTGGTCGCGCATCGCTTTTTTTAGTCCCTGCATTTCATTTTCAAGATGTGAGCGCTGACGATTATCAAAACTCTTTTTACCATCGCGCTTAGATAGAAGTATCTCGATTTCGCGAATCTCGCGACGCAGACGCGCATAATCGGCAAAATCCCCCAAGTGGCAGATCGCATCTTTCATAAGATCTTCCATCGCACCCTTGTTTTTGCGAATCTGACGCATCAAACCGACAACTGCCCGATCTGCTTGAAATTGTGCAAAAGAAGATTCAAGAGAGCCACGAGCGCGTTCGCGTCCAAAACGTGAAATCAAATTGATTGCCATGTTGTACGTCGGTGTAAAGGATGAACGCAAGGGATAAGTACGAGTGGATGCAAGACCGGCAGCTGTTGCAGAATCGACAGTGGGTGACCACTGAATTACTGCATTACCTTCGATATCGATACCACGGCGTCCTGCACGACCAGTGAGTTGGGTGTACTCCCCCGGTGTTATTGGAACATGGGCCTCACCGTTATATTTGACGAGTTTCTCTAAGACAACGGTTCGCGCCGGCATGTTAATTCCGAGTGCCAATGTTTCAGTTGCAAAGACCGCTTTCACTAATCCCTTTTGGAAAAGCTCTTCGACAGCTCCTTTGAAGCTCGGCAATAGTCCAGCATGGTGAGCTGCGATGCCACGTTCTAGCGCTGTGAGCCAATCATCAAAACCTAAAACAACGAGATCTTCTTCTGCGAGATTTTGGGTATAGCGCAGGGCGGTTTCTCTAATAATCTTTCGCTCATCGGTATCTGTCAGACGTATTCCAGCTTGCAAACATTGCTTTACCGCCGCATCGCAACCGATTCGCGAAAAAATAAAAGTAATTGCCGGCAGAAGATTTTCGCGATTGAGTTTTTCAATGATATCCGCGCGCGTAAGTCGACCGCCCTCTTCGCTAAATCGCTCACGCCTATGGCGCGGGACTCGCACTTTTCGCATCGCTTCACGTTCGAGCTTGAGAATCTCTGGATTTATTTGACCCGGTTGCGAAAATAGATCGACAAGACGATTTCCAATCAATACATGTTGGTATAGCGGGATTGGTCGAATCTCGCTGACGATGACTTCGGTGCTGCCACGAATCTCGCCGAGCCACTCGCCAAATTCTTCAGCATTAGAAACAGTTGCCGACAAGGAAATTACTTGGACACTTTCCATGAGGTGAATGAGTACTTCTTCCCACACCGCACCTCGAAATTTGTCTGCCAAATAATGAACTTCATCCATAACTACGCAGCCCAAATTCTTCAGAGTTGATGAATTGGCATAGAGCATGTTGCGTAGTACTTCAGTTGTCATCACCAGAATTTCGGCTTCACTGTTGATACTCGTATCGCCTGTAAGAAGTCCAACACGCTCTTCCCCGAATCGCGCGACAAACTCTTGGTACTTCTGGTTTGAAAGCGCCTTTATGGGCGTTGTATAAAAACATTTCATTGATCTACGTAAAGCGATGAAAGCAGCGAATTCGCCAACAACTGTCTTTCCAGCACCAGTGGGAGCGGCAACGAGCACACCTTTGCCATCTTCGACAGCGTTGCACGCGGCTATTTGGAATGGATCGAAAGGGAAATCGAAAGTCTCAATAAATTCTGCAGTGATTTGATATTTCTTACGTGCACTTGCGGCTTGAAATCTTTCGGCAGGTGAGGCTATGGCATCCATGTAGAAAGTGCCCCCGTTACGCATTCTGCCGAAATAGGTAATTGACCTATTCGCTCACCATCTGCGTAGGCAACTGTATCGGCTTCGATACGAACTCTCTTACTTCGATAAATCTCAACCTCTGGATGATGTACATGTTTACCGCTATAAACCTTAGGAAAAACACGGATGAATTCTGGTATTGAAATTGGTTTGAGCACCATGACATCAAAAAGTCCATCTCGCAGGTTGGCATTGGGACAAACCTTCATGCCTCCCCCGTAGGAAGAACCGTTACCAATCGCGATGAGCATTGCTTGTGTAGAAATTGTGCGATCGTCGAGTTCAATCTCATAGTGTGCTGGTTTGAACTTTGGAAGTTCCAATGCAATAGCTGCGTTGTATCGCATTGGACCTTTTGGCCATTTCAAAACATTAGCGCGCTCATTTACCACAGCATCAAAACCTGAAGAGAGGACTGCAGCGAACCATTCGCCATCGACAAGACCTAAATCTACATTTACAGGCTTCGTCTCAAACACACGTTGCAAATATGCCGTGATTTCATCAAGTGACCAACCAAGAGTGCGCACAAGATCATTTCCGGTACCTCCGGGAATAAATGCAACGGGGATATTTGCAGGTACTGCCGATTGTAAAATCAAATGCGCTAGACCATCTCCACCCACGGCAATTATTCCTTCAATCAGAACTTTGTCTCTTGCAATCTTTTCTTTGAGTGCAATTGCTAAGGATTGTGCGCTAACTCCAGTGACTATCTCATAATCAATACCTTTAGTTGCGCAATATCCCGCCACTTTGGTACCCATTGTCGCTCCGCGACCTTGTCCTGAAATAGGATTGATTGCAATGATCCACATAATCTAAATCTCAACCGCCGGATCAATTGGGGCTAAGCCTGTCGTACGCTTTGCGGAACTCTTATCTCGCCGTTTATCTACTAATAACGCTATTCCGCCAGCAATAAAATAAAGCAGACATAGAGGCACTGCCAATAACAACATAGTAAATGGATCAGCAGTTGGGGTAAATGCTGCCGTAAATAAAACAATGCAGAAAATCCACACTCTCCAAGGTTTTAAGATTGTTTGACCACGGAGGAAACCAATGAGGTTGAAAGTCACTAAAAACACCGGCAACTCAAATGCAAGACCAAAGAGCAAAATTATGCGCATTACGAAATCCAAATAATCATCAAATTTGACTAAGTTAGATAAAGAATTGGGCGTGAAACCAAAGAGAACTTTGATAGCCACCGGTAGTACCAAATATCCAAGGGTGGCACCAACTGCAAAAAATGGAGTTGCACTGATGATGAAAAGGATCGAATTGCGTTTTTCTTTACGGTGTAAACCTGGTGCAATAAATGCCCAGAGTTGGTAGAGCCACAACGGTGCAGAGACAATCACTCCAGCTAAAAGGGCAACTTTGATCTGTAAGTTCAATGGACCTAACACGCCATTGATATAGAGAGAACCGCAATGGGTATCACCGTTAGCTTGCGCTGCAGCTAAATCACATACTGGTTTAGCTAAATGCGTGATTATCGGATTATAAAAATACCAACCAACTATCGATGCAATTGTGATAGCTAAAACGGCACGAAAAAGCCTTTTGCGAAATTCATGTAAATGTTCGAGCAGCGGCATACGACCGCTTGAGGTGGCCGCCATAAATATTACTTTTCGCTGCTGCCCTCTTCGCCGCTCTTCTTCTCATCTTGATTCATCTCTTTCATTTCACTCTTGAAAATACGCATTGAGCGACCGAGTGAGCGCGCAGAATCAGGAAGACGTTTAGCTCCGAAGAGCACAAGAACGACAATGAGTAGGATCAAAATATGGCTTGGCTCTCGTAAAAACATACTGACTCCCTTGTGATTCGAACTAAGACGAAATACTACCTCGAAAGCGAGTCGATATCAGCGGCTAAATCGCGCTCTTTTACTCGTAAAGATCGAGTACTCCACGAGCAGCAGTGGCTATATCTCCACGGGCTCTCGCTGGAGAAACCAATTCGACAGATGCAGCTGCCGAGAAGATCATGCGGCGCATCCATTCACCGGTATATGAAGTGACCGTTTTCTCAATTCCTGGATGCAAATCTTTATCGTCGCCTTCAAGTTCGAAAAGTTCGCGCGCAGCTCTCAAATGATTATGGATCGTAATTGTGTACGTGAAAAGATTTTCGTCACTCTCCCCTGCGAATTGCGCTGGCGCAACTTTCTTTGCCGCAGGTGTGGCGTGGGTGATTCGATCTAGTCGAAAAGTGCGAAAAGCTTTCGCAGAGTCACAGTACGCAAATACATATTCATGAAATGAATCATTCTTCCATTCGATAGGCAGAATAGATCGCTGCGTAATACGGTCTGCATAGAGAGAGTGATACTCGATATCTAAGGCAGAACCAGAAGATATAGCTTTGCTCAATGTTGATCGGATAGAGCCATCTACAGCAGGCTCTGCTGTGAGTTGACCTTGAAGTCCTATTAGGTTTCGTAATCTAGTTGCCAAAGCATCGATTTTTGCTAACAAATCTGTGCGTTCATTCGATAAAGCACTACGCACTAAATCCAAACCTAAGAGCAGTGCGATGGCCTCGTCCTTGTTGAGAGCTCGTGGATGTTCGAGAGTCTCTGCATTTCTAATTGTTACGTAGCCCGAATCAAAAGATAAGTCGATCAATTCCAGAGGCGTGTATTTAGGTAGACCGCACATCCAGAGAGTGGTGAGGTCGGCAGTCATCTCGCTCTCCGTAATTCCGAAATCATGCGCCAACTTTGAAAGTTCGATTCCTTGATGCGCATGAAGATAAGGGACTAAATCCAACATCCTTGCAACTTTGTTCAGTGGAGTACTCATGCTCTTAGCCATGGAGAGCCACCAAGTGTTTCAATGATGCGATAACACCGTTGCGCAAATCATCGTCACTCACAACTTTCACATCGTTACCGTGCCACAAAACAAGTTTGATCATGCGTTCGGTATCTGGATATGAGATAGCGATTTGATCCCACTCCCCTTTATCTTCAATGGAAGTTGCCATCTGTCGAAGTACATGGGCTTTTCCCTTGCGAATATCAATGCGTGATTGCGAGAGCGAATCTGCGCCATCGAGTTGCGATTTGAGGTCAAAGTCTGCGGGGATCTCGTAAGCCTTACCTTTCGCATACTTAGAGATATCACCGTCAATTCGATCAAAGCGGAAGATTCGAATTCCTTCGCGCTTGTGATCCAAACCCACCAAGTACCAATGTCCATTGCGTGTTGCAATACCGTAAGGGTCTACAACTCTAATTTCGGTGCTTAACTCTTTAGCAATGTAGTTGAAAGTCACTGGTATGCGCGATGTAATGGCGGTCGTCAGAGTTTGGAAACTAATATGCGACGAACTTAGTCGCGGCGTCATTGCTGGTAGCGAATCGATATCAGAGACCACGCCTATTGACGATAGGCGCAACAAAGCGCTCTGCGCTGCATCATCTAAAGCGGCGCCTCTCCACGCTTCAGCAGCGAGTGAAAGTAAGGCCAGTTCTTCACCTGTGATGTCATTGAGGTTGAGGGCGTAACCTTCAGGTCGAATTCGATAACCTGCTTCATCTTCAAATAGTGGGTCAAAGGAGCCAACTTCAATTTCAATCCCCAAATTTCTAAGATCATCTTTATCACGTTCAAACATTCTCTCTTTAGTTTCAGGTGATCCTTCGTAACCATCTACCGTTCTAAATATTTCGCTCTTAGTTACAAATCGCTTAGTTGCAAGTAGGGCGATTGTTAGATTTACTAAACGCTCACTCTTCCGTGACACCGTAAGAGCCTTTCGCGGGACGGCGTCTGCGAGCCAAAACTTCTACACCTGGTGCCATGCGTCGCGACTGAATAAGAAAACCTGTGTGACCGATCATGCGTTGTTGGGGGCGCACCGCTAGACCCTCATGGTGCCAACCTCTCACAATTGTTTCGCTGCTCTCTGGCTCGGTAAAACGACCATCATCTTTGAGCGCTTCAGCAGTTACTGAAAGTTGCGTTGTTGTAGCGACGTAGGCGAGAAATACTCCACCCGGGCGCAATGCTCGCGCTGCCAAATCAACGCATTCCCATGGCGCTAACATATCTAGAACTACGCGATCAAATTCGGATTCAAAATTTTGATCTTGTAAATCACCAACTACTAGTGACCAATTATCGGGCTTGGCTCCAAAGTAATTTGAAACATTGGAATGCGCATTTTCAGCAAAGTCGGCCCGACGTTCTATGGAATTCACTTTTCCTGTGGGACCAGCTGCGCGCAATAACGAAATTGTTAGAGCGCCACTTCCGACACCAGCCTCAAGTACTCGTGCACCTGGATA
The DNA here is from genome assembly GCA_903858325.1 of uncultured Actinomycetes bacterium. Taxonomy (GTDB): domain Bacteria; phylum Actinomycetota; class Actinomycetes; order Nanopelagicales; family Nanopelagicaceae; genus Planktophila. The sequence goes on along the minus strand of CAIOIJ010000099.1, from coordinate 12,017 downwards.
TATATCTGCCAACCCAACAATCATTGCTGCATCTTTTGGATAAACAATCGTGGCGCCGCGAGGCATTGTGAGAACGTAATCGGCAAGCAAAGGCTTGAAGGCTGTGAATTTCAAACCTGCAGTTGTGCTGACAACACTTCCTTCAGGTAAGCCAATGAGTTCATCGTGAACAATCCAACCTTTATGTGTATGCCATTCTTTGCCAGGTGTAATAGTGAAGCTGTAAAGCTTGCCTTTGGGGTCGGTAAGTTGAATACGGTCGCCAGCTCCGAAATACCCAAGGTTAGACACGGGAGCATTCTAGGCGTTTGAGGGTATCTTCGCCTCTATGGAACTACCTCTTCGTTTATCGCCGAGTCGAATCAGTGATTTCAACAATTGTCCTCAACATTACAAATATCGGGTAGTCGATCAATTACCAGAACCTCCAAGTATTGATGCAGAGCGCGGGACTCTCGTGCATACCGTTTTGCATGACCTCTTTGAATCTCCTGCAGCCGAGAGAACCCCCGAGACTGCAATCGGATTATTGCCATCACGCTGGCTTGATCAATTAGAGGCAAAACCTGATTTAGCGAAAATTGTTACTAATGAAAAAGAATGGCTGGATCGAGCGAGTGCACTATTGCAAGTCTATTTTCAATTGGAAGATCCATCGAAATTTGAAGCAACACATCGCGAAATACATTTAGAGAATAACCTGAGCGAAAAACTCTATCTTCATGGCTATGTCGATCGCTTAGATGTTGCGCCAACAGGCGAAGTTCGTATCATTGATTACAAAACTGGAAAATCGCCCAAACCTGGATGGGAAGAGAAAGCGCTCTTCCAACTACGTGTATATGCATTGCTCTATTGGAAGAATCACGGTGTACTCACGCGCCTATTGCAATTGATTTATCTTGGCGATGGAAAAGTAGTGCGTAGCCAACCAACGATCGCAGATCTGGAATCTACCGAGAAAATGCTTTTGCAGATTGCACGCGACCTTGAAGCATCGTATGAAAAAGATTATTGGCCAACTAAAACCAGCAGACTCTGCGATTGGTGCCACTTCAAAACCATCTGCCCTGCGCATAACAGTTAGGAAGAAGTGAACTCCGCGTAATAAGTTGCGAGTGCTTTCATATCTAACTCTTCTAAGCTTTTGATAACTCTTACTCGCGTGGAAACATCTACCGTCACAAAATGTGGAACGGCAATGAGATAGGCACCCGATGCTCGTGCGGCTGCAACGCCAGTGAGCGAGTCTTCAAAGATAAGACAATTGGAAATATCGACATCAAAGAATTGCGCAGCTTTGAGATACCCCTCGGGGGCGGGTTTAGTCTGCGTTACATCATCTGAAGAAATCGTTGTTGCGAAATAATGGTCACCAACGCCGCTCAAAACGGCATCAACGATATTTCTAGGACTTGCTGAAACCATTGCAATAGGTATTCCAGACTCATGCAGACTTTTGGCTAAAGATTGTGCGCCAGGCATGAGTTCTGTACCTCGCGCAAGCTTTACTTCTACCAATTCGACAAGAGTATTCGTGAAATATTCTGGGCTTTGAGTTTTCGCGATTGAATACATATATTCGCCAACTCGCGTCAGAGGCCCACCGAGGCAATGCACTTGGTCGGCATGAGTCCACACATGCCCGAAACGCAACATCAATTCGGTTTCGGATTCAAGCCACAACGGTTCGGAATTAGCGAACAAACCATCCATGTCGAAAAAAACTGCGCTGAAGAAATTCTTCATTAGTTAGCGTTGAAATATTTCGCTTCGGGATGATGCACGATGATCGCCGAAGTTGATTGTTCTGGATGTAATTGGAATTCTTCGGAAAGTTCGACACCAATACGACTAGGTTCTAACAATTCGCAAAGTTGTACTTGTTGTTCCAAATCAGGACAGGCTGGATATCCGAATGAATATCGTGAACCTCTATATCCTTGATCCAAAATTTGCGCCAGATCTGGTGAATCCAAGTTATTGAGCGCGAGTTCTTCGCGAATTCGCGCATGCCAGTGCTCGGCTAAAGCTTCTGTGAGTTGCACCGAGAGACCGTGAAGTTCTAAGTAATCTCGATAAGCATTTGCTTCGAATAGTTTGGCGCTAGCCTCACTTACTGAGGCTCCCATAGTCACAATATGAAAAGCCACGACATCGGCTTTACCGGAATCTTTACTTGCAAAGAAATCACTGATGCACAGTCGTCGATCTCGTGTTTGTCGCGGGAAAGTGAATCGAGTTCGCTCGCTACCTTTATTTAGGCCTTCGTGGTGCAAAATTACTAAATCATTACCATCACTGACACAAGGGAAATATCCATAAACCACTGCGGCATTGAGCCAACCTTGTGACTGCGCTTGATTGATGAGTGCGCGCAGACGCGGACGACCTTCAGTCTCCACCATCGTTTCGTATTCACCACGGTTACCTTTAAGACCCCACTGACCAACGAAGAGTGCTCTCTCATCGAGCATTCCTGAATATTGTGCAAGTGGAATTCCTTTGACAACACGAGAACCAAAGAATGGGGCTTGTGGGATGTCGACATCAATTGCAACATCACTGCGTTGCGTATCAATTTCGCGCTCTACACTCGTTTTGCGTGTATTAGCTACTTTACGTTCGCGTAGAGCAGGAAGTGCTGCACCGACATCACCACGTTTTACCGCCATGATCGAATCCATTAATCGCAATCCTTCAAATGCATCACGGGCGTAACGCACTTCACCAGGGAAGATTGCAGCAAGATCTTGTTCAACATATGCGCGCGTAAGCGCTGCTCCCCCAAGAACAACGGGCCATTTTTGATCCAAGCCGCGTGCAGTAATCTCTTCTAGATTTTCTTTCATGATGACTGTGGATTTCACTAGTAACCCACTCATTCCGATCGCATCTACATTTGATTCAAGAGCTGCATCGATGATTTGATTGATAGTTTGTTTGATACCGATATTGACTACGCGATATCCGTTATTAGTGAGAATGATGTCGACCAAGTTCTTGCCAATATCGTGAACATCGCCCTTTACGGTTGCGAGCAACATAGTGCCGCGACCTGCTTCATCGGCCTTTTCCATGTGAGGCTCTAGAAGTGCTACAGCGGCTTTCATTACCTCTGCACTTTGCAGAACGAAAGGCAATTGCATTTCACCTTTACCGAAAAGCTCTCCCACAACTTTCATGCCTTCAAGCAAGAAATCATTGATAATTGCAAGAGGCGCAATTCCCTTAGCGCGCGCGGCATCGAGATCATCTTCAAGACCCACTTTTTCGCCATCAATGATTCGACGTTCTAATCTCTTTTCAAGCGGTAATGCTGCCAATTCGGCGGCGCGAGTATTACGCGAAGCGGCGAGTTCCACCCCTTCGAACAATTGCAAAAACTCTGAGAGTGGATCGTACGTACATTCGTCACCATTGAATGTACGACGATCGTATATAAGGTCGAGCGCTACTTCGCGCTGACGTTCTGGGATTCGCGCCATAGGCATGATTTTGGAAGGGTGAACAATTGCAGAATCTAAACCTGCGTTGACACACTCGTTCAAAAAGACTGAGTTGAGAACTACGCGGGCGGCGGGGTTCAAACCAAAGGAAACGTTGCTGACGCCGAGAGTGGTCTGAACTTCTGGGAACTCTCTTTTCAATTCTCTGATTGCAGAAATTGTTTCGATTCCGTCTTTGCGCGTCTCTTCTTGTCCAGTTGCAATGGGGAATGTAAGGCAATCAATCAAAATATCGCCAGTATTCATTCCCCAATTATTCGTAAGGTCATTGATGAGTCTGCGTGCAACTTCAAGTTTCCATTGACAATCGCGGGCTTGACCTTTTTCATCAATGGTGAGTGCAACTACTCCGGCACCATGTTCTACAACTAAAGGCATGATGCGAGCAAAGCGAGACTGAGGGCCATCACCATCTTCGTAATTGACGGAGTTGATAATGCTTCGTCCACCGAGTCTTTCCAAACCAGCTTTGAGTACTGCGGGTTCAGTGGAATCTAAAACAATGGGGAGTGTTGATGCAGTTGCAAAACGAGATGCAAGTTCTGACATATCAGCAACGCCATCGCGGCCCACGTAATCAACTGAAAGATCGAGCATATGTGCACCATCTCGAATTTGATCGCGTGCAATCTCAACGCATGATTGCCAATCTTGCGCCAATAATGCATCTCTAAATGCGCGTGAACCATTGGCATTAGTGCGTTCACCAATTGCTAAATATGTCTTATCTTGTCGAAAGGGAACGTATTGATAAAGCGATGAAGCACCTGGTTCGATATCAGGTGTGCGCGCAACATTGTGTGTACCGCCCACTTCATCAACGACCGCTTTAAGGTGTTCAGGCGTAGTTCCACAGCAGCCACCAATGAGTCGAACGCCATAATCCTTCACAAAACCTTTGAGTGCAATTGCTAAATCTTTTGGCGCTAATGGATAGTGCGCGCCATTTGCACCAAGAATCGGAAGACCAGCATTAGGCATGACCGAGATCGCGCAATGTGCACTCTTGGATAAATAGCGCAGATGTTCTGACATTTCAGTTGGTCCAGTTGCGCAATTGAGCCCGATCAAATCAATCTCGAGTGGTTCTAGTGCATTGAGGGCGGCACCAATTTCAGAACCGAGCAACATTGTTCCCGTAGTTTCAACTGTTACTTGTGCAATCAAAACAATGTCTCGCGTGCTCTCATTGATTGCAGCACGACCACCATTGACAGCGGCCTTGGCTTGCAAAAGATCTTGCGTTGTTTCAATCAATAGTGCATCTGCGCCACCATCAATGAGACCTCTCGATGCCAATGCATATGCATCGCGCAATTTTTCGTACGTTGTATGTCCCAGACTTGGAAGTTTCGTGCCGGGACCGAGTGATCCCAAAACAAAGCGCGGTTTTTCATGTGTTGAATAAGCATCGGCGCATTCGCGTGCAATTTTTGCGCCTTCATACGCTAGTTCGTAAATACGATCTTCAATTCCATATTCAGCAAGATTTGCCCAGTTTGCGCCAAATGTATTTGTCTCAATGGCATCGACGCCCACTGCTAGATATTCGTTGTGAACACTTGCCACGATATCGGGGCGACTTACATTGAGTATTTCATTACAGCCTTCATGACCCTGAAAATCTTCAAGCGTTGGATTGGCCGCCTGAAGCATTGTTCCCATGGCGCCATCAGCGATAACTACTCGAGCTCCGAGGGTTGTGCGCAGAAGGCTTGGGCTCAACTTCGCCGATTTACGCTTACTCACTTGTCCGAGGGTACCGTAAGGTGTCGATATGGAGATTCACCACATCCCAGCGCTTCGCACCCCCATTATGGTCGTTGCATTTACTGGGTGGAATGATGCCGGCGAGGCCGCATCGGGAGCACTCGCCCATCTATTAGGTGCATGGAGCGAAGATTCAACTTCGATTCTGCCCGAACTTATTGCTGAGATTGACCCTGAAGATTTTTATGACTTTCAAGTCAATCGTCCAATTATTGATTTAGATGATTCGCAGATTCGCTCCATTACGTGGCCAACCACCCGAGTATTCGGTATTCAAACTCCGTATCTCGATAATGATTTTGTAATCGTGCAAGGAGCCGAACCTTCAATGCGCTGGAAGTTTTTCACCCGCGAAATACTTGATCTCGCTGATGATCTCGATGTTTCGTTAGTGATAACACTGGGTTCGCTTTTGGCAGACGCTCCGCATTCACGGGCTATCGGTGTAACGGGAACTGGTGGTCATCCAGATTTGGCACGCAGACTCGGCGTCGAGACATCGCGCTATGAAGGACCAACTGGAATTCTCGGAATTATGCAAGAGAATTGTTTCAAACGCGGCATCGATGCGATTTCACTTTGGGCAGCAGTTCCACATTATGCATCTCAATCTCCATCGCCTAAAGCCGCACTTGCTCTAATAAATGCTTTGGAAGATTTCTTAGAGATCGATTTACCGCTGGGTGAATTACCAACTGATGCAACCCAATGGGAGGCTGCCGTTGATTCGATGGCTAAGGAAGATAGCGATATCGCTGAATACATAAAGTCTTTAGAAGAGAGCAAGGATGCCAGCGAAATTCCAGAGGCATCTGGTGAGAGTATTGCAAAAGAGTTTGAAAGATATCTTCGTAGACGTACGCAGGACTAGATAGCAATACCTAAGAGTGAATCGATTGCTCGTGCAAGTTCTCCCGCTTCTCCCCCGATCGATCCAGCTAAAGTCGCATCGCACCATTGCGACAAAGCCCTCAATACAGTTGGAGTATCTAGATTATTTGAAATCGCTTGAACTAGTGAATTGATTACAGGTCTAGTTGGCGCAACTTCTTCGCGCGAAAGTGCAACCTTTAGTTTCTCAAGCAATGCATTTGCATCTTGGAGAAGGTTGTCGGTCCACATACGATCGCTTGAATAATGTGAAGAGATCAAGGCAAGTCGAATTGCCATTGGATCGGTTCCTTCATTGACCATTTGTGATACAAAGCGCAAATTACCTTTGCTTTTGCTCATTTTTTCGCCATCTAGACCAATCATCCCTGCATGAACATATGCGCGCGCAAACTCTTTGCCTGAAATAGCGCTGCTTTGCGCGGCGCTCATTTCATGATGTGGAAAAATCAGATCGCTTCCGCCACCTTGTATATCGATTGAAAATTGCGTATCGCTCCCATCGTCTAAATAACGAAGTGCTATCGCGCTGCATTCAATATGCCACCCTGGTCGACCTTTACCGAATGGCGAATCCCAGCCAGGTTCGCCATCTCTTTGATGTAGCCATAACAGTGCATCAAGTGGATCTCTTTTACCAACTCTGGCGGGGTCGCCGCCTCTTTGAGAAAAAATTTCGATCATCTCTGGCTCCGTGAGATGAGATCTCTTACCGAATTGACCATCACTATGTATTTCAAAGTAAAGATCGGATTCAACATTGTACGTTGGTGATGATTTTTGAATCGCAACGATTGCATCAATGATCATAGGAATTGCTTCTACGACGCCGATGTAATCTTTGGGCGGAATGATATGTAAATCCACCATATCTCCACGGAAGAGATCAATCTGGCTAGTTGCTAACGCTTTCCAATCCACATTGTCACGTTTGGCGCGTTCGAAAAGAGGATCGTCGATATCGGTAATATTTTGTACGAAATCTACGCGGGCACCAGTTGCGAGTAAGTAACGATTTATAAGGTCAAAAGTTATATACGTTGCGGCATGACCTAAATGTGTTGCATCGTAGGGTGTAATTCCACATACATACATGCGATAAATGTTCTTGCGCGGCATCGCTGTAATTGTTTGACTTGCCGAGTTATACAAATGCAATTGTGGGAATTCGATAGAGCTATCAATTGGTGGGATATAGACCTTCGCCCATGAATTCATCTAGGAATAGTATTGCATCACCCTAAAAAGCGGGCCATGGAATGCTCGGCCAATCCGGATTTGGCAGTGGGAATTTTTCTGTCTCGCGAAGCTCACGAATACGGCTCTCCAAAGCCAAAATCTCTTCCTCGGTTAGATATTCACCAAGCAAATTCGCAAGTTTTTCGAATTCCAAAAGCGCTTTATCAAGTAACGATAATTCTGTACTTGAGAGCGACTCCCCCGCCCATTGCCATAAAACAGTTCGTAATTTGTATTCACTATGAAAAGTAACTCCATGATCGCAGCCATAGAGTCGACCATATTTATCTGGTAGAAGGTGACCTATCTTGCGATCGGTATTATTTATAATTGCATCGAAGAGGGCCATGGTTCGCAATTGCGGATTATCTTGACCGAAATAATGTGCGAGATCAATTTCATCATCTATATCGATCCATAATTGGACCATTCCCACACCAAAAGGTCCATCACGTAAAACCGTCGGTGGAACTATATGAAGTTCTAGCTCCTCGCTCAACAAATATGCTGCGTATTCCCTGTGCGCGAGTTGGCCATCTGGAAAATCCCACAGTGGTCTCTCACCCGCAATCGGTTTATAGATACATTCGGCAGAAATATCACCTGCTACAACGTTTCCAAAGAGTGTTGCATTGGATGCATCAACGAGTCGACCCGTAACTGAAATAACTCCAGTTCGTAGAAGTTCTAGATCAGCGTCTGTAACCATTTGCCCTCGGGCATAGATGACCCTGTGGATCAATAGGTATTTCGCAGAACGGGCATTGCATTCTTCCTGCATCGACAACGATGAGTGAGCGCGTTGCGAAAGCTGCGGCAGCGCCAGGGGCGAGGTAGACCTGTAATAAGTCACCATCCTCATTCTCTTCCTCGGGATCGTCACCGATTGCTTCGCATTCAATACAGATGAGTGATTTAGCTTCATCCCACGAAAGCGAAATAACGCCTACTCGAAACTCTTCAAAGATTGGTTGCTCCAATGGTGCCTCGTCGCGATTAGTAGGAATGAGTGCAATCGATGGATTGGTTCGACGAAGATCTCTAATGAGCATATCCACGCGTTGGGCTAATGCGGCTACTTGCGATTTTTCTAGCGATACCGTCGTAATTCTTGTACCTGTGCGTGCTTGTAGAAAAAAAGTGCGCTCACCTGGTTGACCAACGGTTCCCGCAACAAAACGTTCTACAGGATTATATAAATAGGTAACTCGACTCATTTGCGCTTCTTCGTCGCTGGGCCACTTCCGCCACCAACAAGTAGACGCTTTTTTGCAGGAGTATTTCCGAAATCCTCAATCTTTGTATGTGAATCATTGAGGAGTAATAAGCGTGGCGTTTTTGCGGAGAAATCGAAAACAGTTATCGAAGCGGGATCAATAATAATTCTTTGAAAATCGTCGAGGCGCATTCCTAGATTTGCGGCAACTAAAGCCTTGATTACATCGCCATGGCTTACTAACACCAATGCTCCGGTACCAGTTGAAGCCATCCCCGAATGCATTGAATCTAGCGCGCGTGCTTGCATGTTTGCTAAACCTTCGCCATCTGGGAAGAAGACGCGACTTGGATTTTCTTGCACAATCTTCCAAAGTTTTTCGCGTGAAAGCGAGCGAAGAGTACGACCGCTCCAAGAACCATAATCAACTTCAGTAATTCCATTATCTTCAACTCTGCGAAGTCGAGCTCTGGTCGAAATCCAAGGATCGATAGTTTGTGCGCAACGTTCTAACGGGCTAACTCGAATCTCTTTGACTTTCAAGTTGCCTAAACGCGTTGCAAGTTCTGCGGCCTGATTACGTCCCTTATCGCTGAGAGCAATATTCGGGCGGCGGCCAGAAAGCACTCCGGAAGCATTAGCTTGCGAATGCGCATGACGAATCAAAACAACTAAAGACACAGTGCAAGGCTATCGCAACGTTGCATACGTGCACTTGCTAAGGTCGCCACATGGAAAAGCGACGTGCCGGCAAGACTGGTTTAGATATATCTCGACTTGGTCTTGGGACGATGACGTGGGGTCGTGATACTGATGAGCATGAAGCTGCCGATCAGTGTCGCGCATATATCGAAGCCGGCGGCAACTTCATAGATACAGCTGCTACATACGGTGATGGAGATAGCGAACGCGTTATTGGTGGCCTTATTGGAACTCTCTTTAATCGCGATGAAATTGTTCTAGCGACAAAAGCCGGTCTCTCATTTGTAGATGGTGAACGTAAAGTCGATGCATCTCGTCACGGACTGATTTCCCAACTTGAAAAATCGCTCACTCGTTTAGGCACCGATTATGTTGATCTTTGGCAAATACATACGTGGGACGCAACGATTCCCTTAGAAGATACTTTGTCAGCACTTGATTTCGCATACTCCTCGGGCAAGGCGCGTTATGTTGGAATATCAAATTACTCAGGATGGCAGAGTGCTAGGGCGATCACCGTCCAAGAGTCACATGCAATGAAAGCACCGATTGCGACAATGCAAAATGAGTATTCATTATTGAATAGAAATGTTGAAAAGGAAGTTCTGGATTGCGCAATTGAACTCGGCGTTGGGTTTCTAGCGTGGTCTCCATTGGGGCGTGGAGTATTGACCGGTAAATACCGAAATGGGATACCAAGTGATTCTCGTGGTGCATCACCACACTTTGCGCACTTTATAGAACCATATTTAGACGAACGTTCATCGCGCATTGTTGACGCAGTCTGCATTGCTGCTCAAGGCTTGGGCTACTCACCATTAGAAGTGGCACTTTCGTGGGTGCGTGATGCACCAGGTGTCACAAGTGCAATTATTGGCGCACGCACAGGTGCGCAATTACGAGGTGCACTGACTACGGAAGAAATCACTCTTCCAGATATTGTTCGTGAAGCGCTCAACGATATTTCGGCGAGTTAGCAATTCTCCAAGAAATGCGAAAGCACTCGAACACCAAAGAGTAAGCCATCGATTTCTACTCTCTCATCAACTCCATGAAATAGTGCCATGAAATCTAACTCTGGTGAAAGTTTCAAAGGTGAGAAGCCGTAGCCGACAATTCCCAATTCGGAGAGCGCCTTGTTATCGGTTCCACCACTCATCAAATAAGGAACTGGAAGTCCTTCAGGATCTTCGCTTATAAGCGCCGCGCACATCGCATCGACTAGATCGCCTGAAAAATCGTTCTCTAAAGCAATATCTCGCGTTACCGTTTCGACGGTGATGTTAGGGCCGACTAATTCACGAATAGTTGCATTGAGTTCATCTTCATAACCTGGAATAAATCGTCCATCGATTACTGCTGAAGCCGTTTGTGGGATCACATTTGCTTTATATCCCGCTTCCAACATGGATGGATTGGCCGTGTTTTGCAGAGTTGCACCTATCATTCGCGTTGCATTTCCAAGTTCGGAAAGCAAAGGTCGCAAATCAGATTCGTCATAGGGCTTACCGGTCACTTTTGCAACACGAGCAAATAACTCTTTTACTGTCTTTGAATATCGTTGTGGCCATTCAAAATTTCCAACTTTTGCAACCGCTTCAGATAAACGTGTGAGTGCATTTTCAGGATTGATCATCGAGCCATGACCTGCACGACCGGATGCAATCAGGCGCATCCAGTGAATTCCTTTTTCGGCAGTTTCGACGAAATAGAGTCGCTTATCCCCTGCCACTGTTACGGAGAAGCCACCAACTTCAGAAATTGCTTCAGAACAATTCGCAAAAACTTCTGGGTGATTTTTTACCATCCAACGAGAACCAAATAAACTCCCCGCCTCTTCATCGGCAAAGAAAGCGAGAAGAATCCTACGAGGCGGTTTATAACCGCGTCGCGCCCACGAACGCACTGTCGCTAACATCATCGCATCCATATTTTTCATATCGACTGCGCCGCGACCCCAAATCATTCCATCTTTGATAATCGCAGCGAAAGGATCGACTGACCAGTCATCAGCATTGGCAGGAACAACATCGAGGTGTCCATGGAGAACCAAAGCAGGGCGAGAGTTATCGCTGCCTTCGATAGTTGCAATCACATTGCATCGGCCAGGTGCCGATTCATAGATGCGTGATGCGATACCCACTTCGGCCAACAAATCGAGCACATAGTTAGCGATATCTTTTTCATCGCCTTTGCCATCGCCGAAATTGACACTGGGAAAGCGAATCAGCTCTTGGCAAATTCGAATTGTTTCCTCTTCTAATTCTCTGCGTTCATCCTCGCTCATCATCTCCCTATTCTCTCTCGTTGCGCCCTTCTTTTGCACCATATGCGCACTCGTTGCTATCGTTAGCCCGCACTCGTCCGGGTGGCGGAATTGGCAGACGCGCTAGCTTGAGGTGCTAGTTCTCGCAAGGGATTCGGGGTTCAAGTCCCCGTTCGGACACTAGAAATGCGATCAAGAGAGTTCGGCGGTGTTCTGACGTGAATCTTGTTCAAGCACTGCACTTGATCCGCACAATTCCAGATTATCCAAAATCGGGCATCGTCTTCAAAGATGTAACTCCCATGTTGGCCAATGGGCAAGCCTTCACAGTTGTAACGCAAGAACTATCCAAATTCGCACAAAGCGGGGATCTGATTGCAGGTATTGAAGCGCGAGGCTTTATTTTCGCCGCTGCAATCGCAGC
>CAIOIJ010000098.1 GCA_903858325.1 uncultured Actinomycetes bacterium | reverse complement strand
ACAATCTGGCTAATAACTATCGCGCTTATTCTTGTTTTGGTTGCAGTAGATCTACTCACTGCAAGTAGAAAGCCACGAGATATAAAGTTTGGCGAAGCGAGTATGTGGACTCTTTTTTACGTAGGAATCGCACTTCTCTTTGGGCTTTGGATCTGGAATCGATTTGGATCAGTCTTCGGAACCGAATTCTTCGCTGCTTATCTAGTCGAGTATTCACTGTCGATTGATAATCTATTCATTTTTGTAATTATCTTGGCACAGTTTGCAGTGCCTAATCGAAACCACCAACGTGTTCTATTAATTGGGGTGATTCTTGCACTGGTATTTCGCGCAATTTTTATCGCTATTGGCGCTGTAGCTCTCGCTTCTTTCTCTTTCACTTTTGTCATTTTCGGAACTATCTTGATTTGGACGGGCATAGGTTTATTCCAACACTGGGATGAAGATCCTGATCCTTCTGAAAATTTGCTGGTTCGCAAAATTAGAAAGACCATCCCGATGGTTGACGAATATCACGGGAGCAAACTTTTTGTGAAACTTTCAAATAAACGATATGCCACCCCAATGTTTCTTGTCATTGTTGCCATTGGTTCTACTGACTTATTGTTTGCACTTGATTCAATACCTGCAACTTTCGGAGTGACATCAGAGGCCTACTTAGTATTTACAGCTAATGCCTTTGCTTTACTAGGTCTGCGCGCTCTCTATTTCTTGCTCCGCAATCTGCTCAACAAACTCATCTATTTATCCCTTGGTCTCTCTTTTATTCTTATGTTTATCGGCCTTAAGTTGATTCTCACTTACTTGCACGAACTCTTTGTCGAAATCCCAAAAATCGCAACACCTGTAAGCCTGGCTGTTATTACAACAATTTTGTTAGTTTCAACTGTTGCTAGTTTGTATAAAAGCAGAAAAGACCCAGAAACTATTGCGCATGCGGGTCGAATCAATAGCTCTCATAAAGAAGATAACTGATGCTTTACATTAAGAAATTATGGCTATTGATCCCTAGATCGTTGCGTAAAATTGTTGTATTAGTTGTCGGATTCACATTTATAATTTTAGGTCTTGCACTTGTGGTTCTTCCGGGTCCATTTACTATGCCTCTTGTAATTTTGGGACTCGTTGTGCTTGCACTTGAATTTGCGTGGGCAGAGTCATTACTTATTCAGGCAAAAAATCGTGTAAAGAAACTAGATCTACGAAAGAAGAAAAAAAGTTCTTAGATATTCAATACATAAGGTGTGGATTTGCTCAGTTCTTCATAAGTGAGCTGATTGTGATGCACCTGATAGGCAAAGAAGTGCTAGCCCTCAGAAAGTGAAAATTGAAGTTTTCAAGTGTGACAGAGGGAATACCCGAGGTAGAGATAGCCCTCAGTAAAAATCTCTTTTGAAATCAATGCGGTGCGAAGATTTGCACGTAAGAAATTGTATTTCGGAGAGATTGGAAATGAAATGAAATCAGTTCAGAAATCCAGAATTTCAAGAGTTATGGCCATTGTGGTAGTTCTTGGAGTTATATCTGCAAATAGTTTTATTGCAAGTGCTGCTACCAAAACAATTACTTGTTACAAAGGAACAGTAGTAAAGAAAGTAACTGCCGCAAGTCCAAAATGCCCAACTGGATATTCAACAAAGAAGCCAGTTGCTGCAAAAACAACTGCACCTGCTAAGCCGGGTGCGTCAGCAACAAGTTATCAATTGTCGGCTACTTACTCAGGTAAAGCCACATTGCTATGGAGCGAAAGCGACGTTCAAGTTACATCAGTAAGTGCAAAGGGAACCGGAAATAATCTTGGCCTTGACACTCTTACAGGAAATGGATCCGCAGCACCATCTAGTTCATGCGATAACCCAGCTCTTGTAGGAACTCTTGGCGGCGGCGGAAACACAATCAAGATCACCGTCGATGCAACTTCAAAAGCTTGTTCAGATAGTGATGCAGCCCCATCGACAGTGACTCTTTCAGGTAATGCAGTAATTACTGGTGGTACAGGCAAATTTGCTGGAGCCACAGGAACTCTCAAAGTAACTGGATCTTTCAAAATCAAATCAACAGTTGCTGGATCAACAGAAAGTCCTGCACTCGAAATGACTTTTACAGGAAATATCAATACCAAATAGTTCGAAATAAACCCGGGAAAAATAAAGAAGGAGAATGACAATGAAGAGATTGACATCGATACTCGCAATTAGTGCCATGGCACTTGTTGGTGGTGTGGCTGTTGGACCAGTAGCACTTGCAGCTGATGCACCAACACTCGTGCTATCAGGCGGAAGTGCTGTATTTGGATTAGACCCAGCAGTTATCAAAGCAACGGCTGGCGCCGCAGGTAAGGTTAAGTTTGCGGCAGTCGGCGTAGATATCAAGGGTTGCGAAAGTGTTGCCACAACAACAGTTGCTCCTTTTGTAGCTAACTGCTCATGGACTCCAGCTGCTGCCGGCACAACAGCACTGACTGCAACTCTTACACCAACTGATACAACAATTGCTGCAGTAAATTCACCTACATTCACAGTAAAAGTAGGACTTCCTGTACAAGGAGTTGTCTCACCTATCAGCATCTACGTTGACACAGTTCTTGCATCTGGCTCAACTGGTGCACTTGCACCTCGCTTCGGCACAGGTTGCGCAGTTACATCTCAATACATCGTCGGTCAAGGTATTGTCTTTAGAGTTTTTGCTAACAATGCAGATCTTGGTGGCGCAGTAATGGATAGCTCAAATACTGCAAAGGCATATGTCGAGGTTTCAGGAGTAGCTACTCCAATTCAGCTCAAGTACGGAAACCACAGCGGAACTGCATTCTGGGCTGGTTTACTACGTACAGGTGCCGCACCTCTATACAGCACACCAGGAATTATCAACTTCAAGGTAACAATGGTTGCAAAAGATACAACTATTGCGAAGGTACTTTCACAAAAGCGCGTAGCAGTTCGTGATGCTGCAGGTAACACCACATACCAAACAGTTTCTTACTATCGCGCACGCAAACTAACAAGCCCAATCGTTGGAGCAACTGGTACATACACACCAAGTTGGGCTGCAACTACTTCACTCTTGACCTTGTATCCACTTCCTGCATAACAACTAAATAAGCAGTCCTCATTGTCAATGTCGTGAAGTGGCCAGAGCGGTCACTTCACGACACATGACGAAAAATTCACACTAAAGGAGAGAATAGAAATGAATAAGAAAAGTTATATACAAGCAGGAATTGCCCTTATTCTGGGAATCTCGGTGATTACGCCGGTTGCACAAGCCGCTGATTCATCAAATCCAGTTAGCTTGACGCCACCAAAAGAAATCTCAGAGACAGTTGCGCTTCCATTTTCAGGATTGAAGTCAGCAGCTTTCACAATTCCAATCAATATGGTCAACCTCACGGTTACTCCAGAAGCAGCATCTGTTGGATCAAAGATGGTCGTAACTGGTACAACTTTGCCGGTAAATACACCACTCACGCTTGTATGGACAACATTTGAGGCAACATGGATTACTGACGTGCAACCAAACACGGTCAATTACATGGGTGTTTCTTATAAAGCCCTCAACGTGGATATGGTGACTACAAAAACTGATTCCTCAGGAAATCTAACTTTTGAATCCAAGATTCCTGCAGATTTTGGTGGACTGCATGACATCTACGCTGTCATCAATGGCGCAGCAGTTGCGCACGGTGCAGCACAAATATCTCGTTCATTCTCAATTTCGCCAAAGAGCGGCCCAATCGGTACCCCATTTACTGTTGAGTACACAGGCCTTGGACCAAAGATTTATGGTGCTGGCGCTGCATTGTTGTATGACAACAAATATGTAGGAGAAATGTTGGCTCGTTGGACACGCGGTACTGCACGTGCAACGATTATTGCATCGGGTGCACCAGGAAAGCACTGGATACAAGCAAACCCTGCAATCACAAACGATAAAATCACCGCAGGGCCTGATTGGGTGGCGGCGGCAATGCCTGTTAGCACAAAAATACCCGTGCCAATAATCGCGCCTACACCCAAAAAGGTTAAATCATTTGAGAACAAGAAAATAATTCATAGCAGGTCAAAATACCTAAAAGATATTTT
>CAIOIJ010000097.1 GCA_903858325.1 uncultured Actinomycetes bacterium | reverse complement strand
TCGTACCACTGAGCGTTCGAAAGTATAAAAACTCAAGCAAGTAGTACTAGTAATTCTCCACTGATTTGATGAATACTGTAATTTCTTTTCCGCTTGGTGCTTTGAACGAAACGGTATCGCCAATCTTTGCACCTAAAACAGCTGCACCAAGTGGTGACTTTTCGCTATAGACATCGAGGTCACCGCTAGATATTTCGCGCGAACCAAGTAAGAATTTTGATTCATCTCCTGCAATATCTGCTGTAATAATCATGCCCGCACCGACTAAGCCATCAGCACTTGCTGGTGGTGTACCGATGTGTGCGTTATCGAGCATATGAATGAGTTGCTTGATGCGTGCTTCAATCTTTCCTTGCTCTTCGCGCGCTGCGTGATAACCGCCATTTTCTTTTAGATCACCTTCGGCACGAGCTGCTTCAATTTTACGCACAACATCAACTCTCGCCTCATTTGTTAAATGATCGAGCTCGCTGCGTAAACGATCAGCAGCTTCTTGTGTAAGCCATGTCTGTGAACTCATAAGGGATAAAGGTACCTGATTAGTCACTTTCGCGACATCGGATTACATCTGCATTGACTGCAGGACCGCGCGTAGGGATGAGCGTGATTAGCTCTGTTTTTGATTTTCCTGCAGGTATTACTTCATCTATTTGGCCAACGACATTCTTATCAATATCACGAGCAACCAATGTGCATGCATATGGAGTTTCACTAGAGCGACGCTCGAGTGAGTATCTAATTGATACTTCTTTTTCACTGGTAATTGAAAACGAAATCAATGTAGTGCGAAAGGGTGGATTGGCATGATGCAGTCCTGCCCACACTAACCAGGAAATACCAAGGAGGGCACAAAGGATTGCTGGAATCTGCCACTTACTAGGCGGGCGCACTCCGTAGCGATCGTTGTATGAAAATGGTGCCTCAGATTGCATGGCATGATTATGGCATGCAAAAAGATGTAGATATGGGCTCAGCAGGTTCACTGACAGTAGCCATATTGTGCATCGCCGTTGTTTTCCTGCTTCGCAGTTTCTATAAGCGCTATAACCGTATGACTGAGCGCGAGAATGAATCTAACGACTAATCGTTTCTTTAAATTAGTAACTCAGACTGTTGCAGTACTCGCACTCGTCACGATATTTATAGGTCTTGGTTTATGGCAATTAGATAGGGCTCGCGACCTCAAAGCTTCGCTCAATGTAAATTCAATTGAATACGTCGCACCGGTGGAACTAGCAAGTGTTGCAACGCCACTGGAATCCCTTGGAGTGGAGGGCATAAATACAAATGTAGTTGCGACAGGAAATTATGTTGCTAACTACAAAGTGCCAAATCAGAAGGATTCAAAAGGAAAAATTTCAGATTGGGAATCAGCATTGCTCCAAGTAAATACAACTGATGCAATATTGGTCTTGCGCGGACTTTGGTCTGATCGTTTGAAAAATCCGGAAATTGCAATGTCAACTAAAATTAGGGTTACTGGAATTTTGACTCCTCACCAAAATGATGACCGTGCAATCAACGCACCGGGGGTTATCTCTCGATTAGATAGTTCAGTTCTTGTCTCTACAACTGATTTGAATCTCTACGACGGCTTTATCAATTC
>CAIOIJ010000096.1 GCA_903858325.1 uncultured Actinomycetes bacterium | reverse complement strand
GCTACGAGTGTTTTTGCAACTATTGCAAATAATGGAATACGAGTTTCACCAACAGTAATTGCAGGAACTAGTGACTCTTCTGGCCACTTCACTCCGAACGCCACGCGTACAACGAGCCGTGTCATTAGTGAGGATACGGCTGTCAAATTGCGGTTAATGCTTGAAAGTGTTGTTTCTGCAAGGGGTACTGCTCCAAGTGCGGCAATCCCCGGATATCGTGTTGCCGGAAAAACCGGAACTGCAAGCAGATATGACCAAGCTACGGGTCGTTACTCAGGTTACACCGCATCATTTATCGGTTTTGCTCCTGCTGATGCACCTCGCTACGTTATAAGCGTTACTTTGCAAACTCCGCACAATGGCCACTTCGGTGGAGTTCTCTGCGGACCTGTCTTTAAGAAGGTTATGACATTTGTTCTTCAATCCGAACATGTGCCACCGACTGGAACGACAGTTCTCCCTGTTGCGTTAACGCAAGCAGATCTCTCTCACCCGCGAGTAACACAGGCAAGCGTTAAGAAGCAATGATTCGCCCAATCGAGACTTTCTCACTTTCGCTCGATGACGCCGCAGCGCTAGTGGGCGCAACTATTATTGGTGATGGGACTACCCTGATTACAGGTGCAACGCATCGCGATTCTGATGTCGAACTTGGCGATCTTTTTATTGCGATACCAGGCGCAAAGGTGCATGGTGCAACTTTTGCAGAAAGTGCGGCAGCACTCGGTGCAGTAGCGGTCATAACCGATGCAGTCGGCGCAACCATGTGTTCGAATATTCCAACTCTTGTCGTGAAAGATGTTCGCAAGGCGGGGGCGATAGTTGCGGCCTCTCTCTATCGGCATCCAACGCGCGATTTACATAGCATCGCTGTCACTGGTACCAATGGAAAGACCACAGTGACAACTCTGCTCTATCAAATTTTCGAGAAAGCTGGGCGTGACACAGGTTTAATCGGAACTGTTGAGACGAGAATTAGCAAAGATGCTTTCGAAAGCTCGCGGACCACCCCCGAAGCTGCAGAATTGCAGGCACTTGCGGCCACCATGCGCGAGCGTCATCTACGCCACCTAGTCATGGAAGTTTCAAGCCATTCGCTCACATTACATCGCATTGCGGGCTCTCACTTTGCCATTGCGGCTTTCACAAATCTCAGCCAAGATCATTTAGATTTCCATAAAGATATGGAGAGCTATTTCCTTGCCAAATCTTCACTCTTCACATCAGAGTACGCAGATGCAGGATTTATCTTTATCGATACAGTTTATGGAAAGCGCCTTGCAGAATCTGCAACCATTCCAACTGTTACGTTATCGCGAAGTAATAAGGATGCAACATGGCATTTCACGGATTGGCACAATACTTCGAGCGGAGTTGAATTTAGCCTTCGTGGTTCCGGCGGAATCTTGATCGAGACTCGCACCTCTTTATTTGGTGCTTTCAATCTTGATAACCTATTACTTGCATTGGCGATAGCTTATGAGTGTGGAATCGATCCAGTCGAACTCGCTGCAATTGTCCCGAATCTCACTGGAGCACCTGGCCGTTTAGAACCAGTCGTTCTCGGACAGGACTACAAGGCTCTCGTTGATTACGCACATTCTCCTGATGCGGTCGCTAGCGTTTTATCGGCAGTTCGAGAATTTACTGATGGAAAGGTAATTGCTGTACTTGGATGCGGTGGCGACCGTGACTCTTCTAAACGCCCGCTGATGGGGCAAGCACTTCTCGATGGAGCAGATATCGCAATATTTACAAGCGATAACCCTCGATCCGAAGATCCCACAGAGATTCTGACACACATGACATCTGGCTTATCTGTAATCCAACCGTCATGCATCATCGAAGACCGAGATTCAGCAATTCGTTTTGCTGTATCAGTAGCAACTCGTGGTGACACAGTTTTGATTTTAGGCAAGGGGCATGAAAGTGGTCAGGAAATCGCGGGTCTCATAACGCCTTTTGATGATCGCCTTAATCTCGCAAGAGCAATCGAGGAAACGCCATGATTGCAATGAAGGCCTCTGAGATAGCGGCAGTAGTGGGCGGAACCTTGCATGGCGATGATGTTTTAGTCACGAAGGCACCTGCGGTCGACTCACGGAATGCTGAAAAAGGCTCAATTTTTCTCGCAATCCAAGGAGAGAATGTTGATGGACATGATTTTGTCTCTGATGCATTCGCCCATGGTTCTGTATTGGCGATTACCTCCAAGAAAGTAGAACAGTCGCACATCCTTGTCAGTGATGTTGTAATTGCATTAGGTAAATTGGCCCAACATGTACGAAGCAATTTACTGAATTTAACTGTTATCGGCATTACCGGATCTCAGGGAAAGACCACGACAAAAGAATTACTTACTTCAATCTTGAGTTCAGCTGCATCAACAATCGCCCCTCATGGAAATTTCAATAATGAGATAGGTGCGCCTATTTCACTCTTGCAATGTACCGAGGAGACCAAATACTGCATCGTAGAGATGGGTGCAAGACACCCGGGCGATATTGCCCATCTATGTTCAATTGCGCAACCAAATATCGGAGTAGTTCTAAAAGTGGGGACTGCGCACGTAGGAGAATTTGGTTCGGTCGAAGCGATTGCGAAGACAAAATCTGAACTCATCTCCTCTCTTGACTTAGAAGGTATTGCGATTCTCGGGACCTACGATCCATTCACGCCGACTATGGCAAAGCTTCATAAGGGAAAGAATTTAACTTTTGGAGAAGGCGCCGAGTGCGATATTCGAGCAACTGATATTGAAGTCCGCGAAGGCCGCGCCCACTTTGATTTGGTTACTCCCGAAGGTCGAAGCGCCGTGGGCCTTCGCATTGTGGGGCTGCATCAAGTTTCAAATGCCCTCGCAGTTGCAGCAGTTGCAACGGTTTTAGGATTCTCACTTGATCAAATCGCAAGTGGATTATCGACTGCAGAGTCACATGCTAAATGGCGTATGGAGATTCAAGAATTGTCGTCCTTAGTTCTCATAAACGATGCGTATAACGCGAGTCCTGAAGCAATGGCAGCGGCGCTGCAGACTCTTCTCCTCTTTGCCCAGGAGCGCGGGGGAGAATCGTGGGCTTTTCTTGGAAAAATGCATGAGCTCGGCGAGTCATCGGATGAAGACCATGCCGCTATTGGCACCCTTGCCTCAGAACTGGGCATAGACCACCTAGTCTGCGTTGGAGCAACTGAATTTGCTGCCGGTATTGCATCAACGAGTGCAACAGCAGTGCATCAGTGCGCAGATATCGCTGCTGCAGTTGATATTGCGCGCAATATCAATGAGGGTGATGTGGCATTGGTAAAAGCATCACGCTCAGAAGGTCTAGAGCGGCTCGCAGACGCAATTTCAGCGCAATGGATTAGCAGTATGAAAGATGGTGAAGAGATATGAGATTGATTTTAGTTGCTGGTGCGCTTGCACTCATCTTCTCACTTTTCGGTACACCAGCTCTTATCAAGGTGCTTGCTCGCCGCGGCTATGGACAATTCATTCGCGACGATGGCCCGTCAACGCATCATACAAAGCGCGGAACGCCAACTATGGGCGGGATCATCATTATTTTTGCATCTCTGATTGCATATCTCTGCTCACATCTCGTAACTGGCAACAGCATAAGCATTTCGGCAGTATTAATCTTTGGTCTGGTCATTTCTCTCGGCTTAGTCGGATTTATTGACGACTACATGAAAGTTTCACGACAAAATTCTCGCGGAATAAGTGGAAAACAGAAGATTGCTGGGCAAGTGTTTTTCGCTGCCCTCTTTGGATATTTAGGAATTCATTTCCCAGATAGCGAAGGGCTTACTCCAATTTCTCACAATCTCTCGACTGTTCGAGATACAAGTATTTCACTTGGAGTAATTCTTGTAGTCGTGTGGGTCGCATTTATGGTGACTGCCACCAGTAATGGCGTAAACCTCACCGATGGACTCGATGGTTTAGCAACGGGTGCGTCGGTAATGACTTTTCTTGCCTTTGTTTTGATCGGGGTCTGGGAGTTTGGTCAGAGCTGCGCAATCGTTGCATCGGGAAATTGCTACAACGTCCGCGATCCACTTGATTTAGCGGTACTAGCTGCCGCCTTTGCTGGGTCTTGCACCGGATTCCTGTGGTGGAACGCTTCGCCTGCAAAGATATTTATGGGAGATGCCGGCTCTCTGGCGTTAGGTGGAGCACTTGCTGGGCTCGCAACTTCTCTCCGCGTTGAGTTGCTACTCATTCCACTCGGCGGCCTCTTTGTCATTATTACTCTTTCGGTAGCACTCCAGGTCATCTACTTCCGGTTAACGGGTGGAAAACGACTCTTTAAGATGGCGCCGTTGCAGCATCACTTTGAACTCAAAGGTTGGGGTGAAGTAACGATCGTTCTTCGTTTCTGGATTATTGCTGGCCTCTGTATTGCCTTTGGACTTGGATTGTTCTATACCCAATGGGTGGCAGGTTAATCCTCCAATGCCTCAAGCCCATTATGAAAACTTGCGCGATAAACGAGTACTTGTCGCAGGCGCCGGAATTACTGGCATCGCTTGTGCAAAAGCTTTAGAACGTAAAGGTGCGGTAGTAGCTATTGTTGATGAAAAAGTTTCTGAACTTGAAGGTTTTAGAGTCTTTGAACCGGTAAAAGTCACCATCAGTGATTTTGATTCACTTTTGGTTTCTCCTGGCTGGCGCGAAGATCATCCGCTGATTGTAAGAGCCAGAGAAGCGGGCCTCACAATAATTAATGAGATTGACTTTGCATGGAGTCTCAAGAACCAATCGCAGAAATGGTTAGCGCTTACTGGAACTAATGGAAAAACCAGCACTGTCGAACTCGCAGCAGAGATGCTGCGCAGAGGTGGAATAAGCGCCATTGCGTGTGGCAATGTTGGAACTACCGTCATCGAATCCGTTGAGTCGGCAGAAAATTTTGATTACTTGGTCCTTGAACTCTCATCATTTCAACTTCACTGGGCGGAAGATCCCACCTTTGTCGCATCTGCAATTCTTAACATCGCCGAAGATCAT
>CAIOIJ010000095.1 GCA_903858325.1 uncultured Actinomycetes bacterium | reverse complement strand
GAAGTACTGGAGCCATTTTATTTGAAACACGACCAGCAACAATCATGAGATCTGCTTGGCGTGGGGATGCGCGGAAAACTTCCATACCGAAACGTGCCAAGTCATAACGACCCGCACCAGCTGCCATCATTTCAATTGCACAACATGCCAAACCAAATGTTGCAGGCCACAAAGAATTCTTACGCATGTAACCAGCAAGTTTTTCAACTGAAGTTAGAACTAAACCACTAGGTAACTTTTCTTCTAAACCCATTGCTTAGTCCCATTCCAATCCACCGCGGCGCCATACATATGCATAAGCGACGAAAACTGTTGCAATAAAAATTGCCATTTCAACAAGACCGAAAACACCAAGGTGGTCAAATGAGACTGCCCATGGATAAAGAAAAACAATTTCTATATCAAAAATAATGAAGAGCATTGCAGTAAGAAAATATTTAACGGGAAAACGTCCACCCTCTGCAGCTTGTGGAGAAGGTTCGATTCCGCACTCATATGCATCTGCCTTTGCTCTGTTGTAACGAGCAGGTCCTGTTAGCGCTGCGGCAACGAGTGAGATTGCAGCGAATCCAAATCCAAAAGCAGCAATCGCAAAGATTGGGATGTAGGGATTTGAGGTAATGGCCACGTATGAAATCTTAGAGTCGCCAGGCCTATGCCAGTGACCGCTAAGCCTTTACCGCTCTGTGAACTGCGACAACTCCAAAGGTGAGGTTTTGCCAGCCGACCTGGCTCCATCCGGCAGCCTCAATGCGCTTTCCGAGAACGGCCTGATTTGGCCAGGCGCGGATCGATTCGGCCAAGTAGATATAGGCATCGGGATTTGAAGATGTGCGGCGAGCAATAGCTGGCAGCGCTTTCATCAGATAATTCATATATATAGTGCGGAAAATTCGCGAGGTTGGCTGGGAGAACTCAGCTATGACGAGGCGGCCACCCGATTTAGTCACGCGTAGAGCCTCGGCGAGCGCCTTATCGAAATCGTTGGTATTGCGAAGGCCAAAAGAGATGGTCACACAATCGAAAGTATTGGCCTCAAAAGGCAGATTGAGCGCATCAGCCTTGGTAAATGGCAGGTGCGGGCGGGCTTTTTTGCCAGCATCGAGCATTCCTTGGGAGAAATCGGCTGGGATGACATCGGCGCCCGCCTCATAGAGAGGTTGGGAGGATGAGCCAGTTCCAGCTGCAATGTCGAGGATTTTCATGCCAGGGGTTGGGGCGATCGTGGCAGTTGTAGCTCGGCGCCACGCTTTGGTCTGGCCCAAGCTCAATAGATCGTTGACGAGGTCGTAGCGCTTGGCCACTCCATCAAACATCGCAGCAACTTCATCGGGATCCTTATTGAGATTAGCGCGCGACATGGGCACATTCTCCCCTGAAGTAGGCTCATCCACAACTTAGTGAATTAGTGAAAGGTGCCCCATGTCGCTGGCAACTCCAACTCTTCGAAGCTCCCTCTTTCCACGCAGCTCGGCGCTTACTCGCGCCCTCTTTGTAGCTGGCGGGGTTCTCTTTCTGGCCGCTTTGGCGCAAGTGAGCTTTCCAATTCCTGGTTCCCCTGTTCCATTTACCGGACAAACATTGGGAGTTCTACTTCTTGCTACTTCTTATGGCGCAACACTTGGCGCAACAACTTTTGCACTTTATTTACTTGCCGGAATTGCTGGTGCACCAATATTTGCTAATGGAAGTTTTGGAATTGAAAAAGTTGCAGGAGCAACTGGTGGGTATTTAGTTGGAATGTTCTTCGCTTCACTACTTCTTGGATTTATAGCCGAACGCCGCTTAGATCAAAAATTTATGACAGCTCTACCATCAATGCTTGTTGGCAATGTAATTATTTTTTCTTTCGGACTTCTTTGGTTACATCAATACACAGGAAAAGATTGGGCTTGGACAATCAATGCAGGTCTTACTCCATTTGTTTTTGGTGAGGCACTAAAAATCGCAATCGCAGGAACTTCCCTTCCAATTCTTTGGCGCTTTGTCCAGAAAAAGATTTCATAAAACTTATTTATGTCACCCTTCATCCCCGTTACAACTTCGAAGCTAAGTGAGCACCTTCCGCTTCTGGATTTATTGCCAGCCGACCATCCAATTGCGTGGGTGCGTGGCGGAGATGGTTTAGTTGGTTGGGGTGTTTTTGCAACAACAACAGTAAGTGGTCCACATCGTTTTGCGGATGCTCGTCACTGGTGGCAAGAACAATTAACTAAACTCCAAATAAATGATTCAGTTCATGCCAATGGCACAGGTCCAATTCTTTTTACATCTTTCTCATTCGCGCCTGAAGATGTTTCGGTATTGGTGATTCCAGAAATAATAGTTGGGCTGCGAAATGGAAAATCTTGGATCACCTGGATTGGCGAAGGCCCGCAACCTCTATTGCCCGAGAAAGCCCCTGATTTTGCTAGCAATACAATGTCATGGCAGCAAGAAGTTGAATTTGATAACCAGTGGAAAGCGCGAGTATCCACTGCAATTTCTCGAATTGAAGCGGGTGATGTTGAAAAGGTTGTCTTAGCGCGCGAAATAAATGTGACGGCAGAATCAACAATTGATCCAAGAAAAATCTTGCGCAAACTTGCTATTGAATACCCATCTACGTGGAATTTTTCAATCTCAGGGCTTGTCGGTGCAACTCCTGAATTATTAATGCGTCTAACTCACGGGATGATTACATCGCGCGTGCTCGCTGGAACAATTAGTAAGACCGGAAATGACGAAAAAGATTGAGCACTTGCTGCATCTCTTGCACGCTCATCAAAGGATTTAGAAGAGCACGAATATGCAGTGCGCTCTGTTGCCGATGCAATTGCTCCATTTTGTAAATCTACAAATGTTCCAGAGTCTCCATTCGTTTTGCACTTAGCAAATGTCATGCACTTAGCCACCGATGTAACTGGTGCTTTAGTTGAAACTCTCAATAAAGTAGATTCATTTTCAGTTCTTGAAAAACTTCATCCATCAGCGGCAGTCTGTGGAACACCTACTGCAAAAGCGAATGCGCTCATAAATGAAATCGAAGGTCTTGCACGTGGTCGATATGCCGGCCCTGTCGGTTGGATTGATGCATCTGGTGATGGAGAACTCGGAATCGCATTGCGATGTGGGCAGATTCAAGGAAGTTCAATTCGAATTTATGCTGGTTGCGGAATCGTTGCGGGATCTAATCCAGAACGTGAACTTGCTGAAAGCCAAGCAAAATTTGCACCGATGAAGAGTGCGCTGGGCTAAATACTTTCAATCAACTGATAAATCTTTTTGAGATTATCTGAATTAGATTCGCGAGAAGGTACGTTTATAACAACTACCGAAATTCCAGAAATTGGTTTAGAAATCTCATCCTTTAATTCTTTATGCGTTGAAATAGAGATGGCTGGAATACCCATTGATGCGGCTATAGCAGCTGGGTCTAATCCATGTGGAGTTCCAAAAACTCTTTCAAAACCAGCGACTCCGCTTTGTGGCAAGGTAGAAAAGATTCCGCCACCATCATTGTTGATGACCAATATTCGGCAATTGATTACTTCGCGAGTGATCAATCCCGTCAAGTCATGGAGAAAAGCTAAGTCTCCGATGAGTGCAAAGGAATTCTTTCGCGCGGTAGCAATTCCAAGTGCACTTGAAATATTTCCATCTATCCCGGCTAATCCACGATTAGCAAAAGTTTCAAGGCCATTTCGAGGAGTTGCAAAAGATTCTATGTCGCGAATTGGGCGAGATGAGGAGACAAAAATTGTAGAACCTTCTGGAAGTGTCTGCGCAATTTCGCGAGCAACTGTTGCTTCATTCCAACCATCTAAATCTGCAACTACTTTAGAACTTCGCACTCCATATTTTTTCCATTGAGTGAGCCAGTCTTCGTCGGGGTGAGCTGTATCTAATTCTGGAATCACAATGAAGCGTTTATCTGCGCTTCTATCGGTATCAACAGTTGCGATTCTAGGATCGATTACGTAAGAAATTGGCGCGGACTTTATAAATGCATTGATTGAGCGAGAAAGAGTAGTTCTACCAATAATCACCACTGCTTGAGGAATGAGCGATTGGCGAATCTTCGCTGAACTCAAAAAGAGCGCAGCATGTGGTGTTGCCGATGGGAACGTCAGTGGATCTTCTGCGATAACTGGCCAACCTAATAACTCAGCAAATTTTGCAACTTCATCAAGTGAAAGTCCACCACGATCATGTCCGATAACTAATACTCCGCGAGTTTGAGAAATTTTAAGTTTGCCGGGTCCTTTGCGTGTAACAAAATCTTTTGGCGCAACTTTGATTTCATTTAGCCATGAATTATCAGAATCTGGCAAGAGTGGTTCATCAAATTGAATATTGAGATGCACCGGGCCAAATCGCAAACTATCGAGTGGGAGTTCCATTGGAAATACAGGTCCATCAACATCAGCAAAATATCTAACCGCTTTTCCAAAAATTCGTGCTTGCTCAGTTGTTTGATTTGCGCCAGTACGACGCAACATTGCTGGGCGATCGGCTGTAATTACTAATAATGGCGCGTTTGTATGGTGAGCCTCTAAAACTGCTGGGTGATAATTTGCAACAGCGGTTCCACTCGTACAGATAATAGGTACTGGCCTTTTAGTAGCTTTTGCGAGACCGAGTGCAAAGAAAGCCGCAGTTCTTTCATCGATT
>CAIOIJ010000094.1 GCA_903858325.1 uncultured Actinomycetes bacterium | reverse complement strand
TTGCTATTCCGTTGACTCGATTGTCGCAGATTGAATTACATGCTGGGGTAGCTACAGAGAATCAACGAAGTGAAGGTTTCTATCTCTTTGGCCATCGACTTTATTAGTCTGTGCTAACTCAGGTAGGCTTCACCTATGGCTGCCAGAGAGTTCGATCTAGAAATTGCTGCGATCGATGCCACCCTTGTATCTATTGAAAAAGTGCTCGATCTTCCTAAATTGCATAAGCAAGCAATTGAATTAGAAGAGCAAGCAGGGGTGCCTAATCTTTGGGATGACCCAGATAATGCGCAAAAAATCACAAGCCGTTTATCGCGCGTGCAATCCGAAATTACCAAGCTCGAATCTCTACGCAGACGAGTAGAAGAACTACCAATTCTTTTTGAATTAGCAGCGAGTGAGCCAGATGGTTCGGGTATGGATGATGCCTTTGCTGAATTAGATTCCGTAATCAAAGTAATTGGTGAACTAGAAGTTCAGACCCTACTCAATGGTGAATATGACGATAGAGATGCTCTCATAACAATTCGCTCGGAAGCAGGTGGCGTTGAAGCTGCCGATTGGGCCGAAATGATTATGCGTATGTATCTGCGATATTGCGAGCGACATAACTTCCATGTCGATGTACTCGAAACTTCATATGCCGAAGAGGCTGGTATCAAATCAACTACTTTCAAAGTAAGTGCGCCATATGCATATGGCACGCTCTCTGTAGAACAAGGAACTCATCGTTTAGTCCGTATTTCTCCCTTCGATAGCCAGAGCCGCCGTCACACTTCTTTTGCCGGAGTCGAAGTTGTTCCGGTGGTTGCGCAGAGCGACCATATTGATATTGATGAAAAAGAGATTCGTGTCGATGTTTATCGCTCGTCTGGCCCTGGCGGTCAAGGCGTAAATACAACCGACTCTGCAGTGCGCATTACCCATATGGCTACGGGAATTGTTGTCTCTTGTCAGAACGAACGTTCACAGATTCAAAATAAAGCGACTGCGATGGCAGTTTTGCAATCAAAATTGTTGGAGCGACGTCGCCAAGAAGAGCAAGCAAAGATCAATGCGCTCAAAGGTGATAACTCAGGTTCGTGGGGAAATCAGATGCGATCATATGTTTTGGCGCCATATCAAATGGTGAAAGATTTGCGCACAAATTATGAAACTGGAAATACAAGTGCGGTACTCGATGGCGAAATTGATGAATTCATCGAAGCTGGAATTCGCTGGCGTCGCAGTAGCTAGTCGCAGATATTCCCCGCGTGAATCGATAAATATCACATTATTGCCACGCTCAAATGCGCGTTAGAGGAGCGCTTTTTTGCGCAATCTCAATAAACTAAGGGGATTCAGGTCTATGCAGATCGCCCAATCCATGCGGCGCTAAGCAGACCCAATATTGATCAGGCAATGTGCCAGTTCAGATTCGGCACAGAGTGTGTGAAGCGCAAAGTTTGCATAGAGGAGTAGATGTGATTCGCTTAGAAAACGTTACGAAGGTCTACTCCGGCCAGGAACGTCCGGCACTCGATAGCGTCAATCTTGAAATTGTAAAAGGTGAATTCGTTTTCCTTGTGGGCTTATCTGGCTCTGGAAAATCTACATTCTTACGTTTAATTTTGCGCGAAGAACGTCCAACAACTGGAACTATCCATGTGGCGGGAAAAGATTTAGGAACCCTTGCAAATCATAAAGTTCCTGAATTACGTCGCCAGGTAGGCACTGTATTTCAAGATTTTCGCTTATTGCCTAATAAGACTATTACTGAAAACGTTGCATTCACGCTTCACGTTTTAGGTTATTCTCAAAAAGAGATCAATCGTGAAGTTCCTGAAGTGCTTGAACTTGTTGGTCTTGAAGATAAAGGCGATCGACTTCCCAATGAAATTTCTGGTGGTGAGCAGCAGCGCGTGGCTATTGCGCGTGCTTATGTAAGCCGCCCACTTATCCTGATTGCAGATGAACCAACTGGAAACTTAGACCCATCGACAAGTGTGGGAATTATGAAGTTGCTTGATCGCATCAACCGCGAAGGTACGACTGTTTTGATGGCTACACATGATTCCGGGATTGTTGATCAGATGCGCAAACGCGTTATCGAACTCGATGCCGGACATGTCATCCGTGATCAAGTTCGCGGTGTTTACGGTTACACAGGCTAAGGGGAGAAGAGATGCGCGCACGCTTTCTACTAAGTGAAGTTCGGATTGGACTTCGCCGAAATCTCACTATGACATTTGCTGTGGTTGTAACTACTGCAATCTCTCTTTCACTCCTTGGCATTGGGCTACTTTCAAATGCTCAAGTAAATGCAATGAAGGATTATTGGTATGACAAGATCGAAGTCTCAATTTTTCTTTGCGGACCATTATCTGAATCACCATCGTGTTCTGGTGGCGTAATCACTGCGGGACAGCGCTTGCAAATCCAACAGGATCTACAAGCCCTGCCAGTGATTGAAAGTGTTTTCTACGAATCACAATCTCAAGCATTTGTGCGCTTCCAAGAACGTTTCAAAGATTCCGCAATTGCTCAGAATGTAACTGCAGATCAATTACCAGAATCTTTTCGCGTAAAACTCAAAGATCCAACACAATATCCAGTAATTGTGAGTGCATTTTCAGGACGCCCTGGCGTAGATGTTGTACAAGATCAACGAACTATTTTGGAGAAGTTCTTCAGACTTCTAGCGGTCCTAAGAAATGGCGCATTACTCGTTGGCCTTGCATCAGTACTTACTGCGGCGCTTCTTATAAGTAATACTCTTCGAATCGCAGCTTTCAATCGACGTCGTGAGACGGGTGTGATGAAACTTGTTGGCGCATCGTCATGGTCTATCCAACTTCCATTCTTACTTGAAGGCGTTATCTCTGCGCTCATCGGTTGGGTACTTGCCACTGGTTTATTGGCTGCCCTCAAGAGCGTTGTTGACTCCAAAGTTGCTCCACTGCTCTCCTTCACAAAATTCTTTGGTTGGGGCGAAGTCTGGGTTTCATCAGCCTATTTATTAGCCACCGGTCTTGTTGTTTCAACTCTTGCATCTTTGATTACACTTCGCCGTTACCTCAAGGTTTAAAACAAGAGAGTGGGTGAGCGACAATGGTAAAAGAGGTTGGTCGCAAACTCATTGCACAAAATAAGAAGGCGCGTCACGACTATTCAATTGAAGATGTATTTGAGTGCGGCCTTGTTCTGACCGGCACCGAAGTGAAATCACTCCGCCTTGGCCGGGCATCCCTCATTGATGGTTTTGCCATGGTTCAAGATGGCGAACTTTGGCTCAGCGGTGTTCATATTCCTGAATACACAGAAGGCACTTGGACAAATCACACACCTCGCCGCGACCGTAAATTATTGGTGCATAAGCAAGAGCTCCATAAATTGATCGGCAAACTAAAAGAGGGCGGGACAACGCTTATTCCGCTCTCGCTTTATTTCAAAGATGGAAAAGCGAAGATTGAATTAGCTCTTGCTCGCGGAAAGAAAGCGCACGATAAGCGCGCTGCATTGATGGAGCGCGAAGCGGGTCGTGAAGCAGAGCGCGAGATTTCGCGCCGACAATCTGGGAAAAGTACAAAGCGCTCCAAATACGACGACTAGTTTCACATAGTTAGACAGTCACTCCGAAAATAGGCGGAAGAGCACGTTTTCGAAGCACCTCGAGATTCACATAGTTAGACAGTCACTCCAAAAATGGAGATAAAGCACATTTTCTTCGCAACTCCTGACTGTGTGAATATCTGCTTAGCTTTTGCGCTCGAATTACGTTGTATTGGATTTGTGACTTACAATTAGAAAACAATTACATAGGGGATAGAAGTAATGCTTCTAGTTCCCAAGATTTTTCGGTATAGAGCCTGCAAGGTAATAACTTTGCGAGTTATGTAACGAAGCTTGGGGGTGAACGGTCTCGACTTTGGATGTTGAGACAAGGGAAGCGGGCCGAGGAAGCCAGGATGATCTCGTAAACCAAAAACCTGTGCAAAAAATCAAGCGCCAGTACAACTGCCGCTGATTACACTCTCGCTGCCTAAGCGAGCTCTGTAATCCGTTAGCCCAGATGCGCCTTCGTTCTGGAATCTAACGCCGATAGAGGGCTTTTCTTGGCGATGGTGTTGCGGACATCGCCGGAGAAATATTTCGCAAATGAGTTTGTCGGATACTTGTGTGTAAGAGATCCGGAACTGAGAAAACGATAAGCACACTACGCCCGTAGAAGTCTTGTTTTGGTACCGAAGGACCCGGGTTCGATTCCCGGCACCTCCACTAGTTTT
>CAIOIJ010000093.1 GCA_903858325.1 uncultured Actinomycetes bacterium | reverse complement strand
GCTGCGGCCACGTACTTCTCCTATCGGAATGGTTCGGATCCGTCACCCAAACCTGTTCGTGGATAAGCGTGACACAAAAGTACAAAAAATGACAACATTTTGAGCAATTAAATTGAGTGCGTGTCGCATATTTATTTTTATATTTTTTTGTGCATTTTCGGAAAATATTTACGTGTTAGTAAATTTATTTTGATTATTTTCTTTATTTTTCATTTTTTTCCCGCAAATTTCGTTTTGTAACGGCAAATTCGTTGGTTTGAACGTCGAATTTTCGGAATTTGGGCATTGAAAAGGCCAAAATCGTGACTGCAATGATGCATAAAGCGCCGCCAAAAGTTACCGAGAAGGTCAAGCTAGTAACTGCAGCCATTGATGCGGCTCTAATTTGTCCAGCCATTGGTCCAATTGAATATGAAAGTAATTCGATACCTGCAAGGCGTCCGCGAAAATCATCGGGGATCGATTGATTCCACATTGCACTTCTAAATAGCGCACTGACCATGTCCGATGCCCCAGCTAATGCCAAGAAGATAAGAACGAGAACAAGGGAATTCGAGATACCTGCCAGAGAAATTGCAGCCCCCCATCCCAAGGCAGCGATAGTGATGGCGCGACCATGAAAACGGTAATGCTTTGTCCATCCACTTGTCAGAGTTACCAATACCGAACCAACTGTTCCCGCGGCATACAACATTCCAAGTGCCCACGGTGTGCCAAGTTGGTCGGCCCAAAATGGAATCAGTGCAGTTGGCATTGCAAAAAACATTGCGGAGAGATCAACAAGATAACTTCCGAAGATATCTTTGCGATTGAATGCATATCGCACGCCCTCTAATAAGCCTTCCAGAGATGGCTTTTTAGCCTCATGCGAAGGTGGGATATTTCGAACTCGACTCAAGAATGCAAGTGAAACTAAGAATGTAAATACATCGACCATATAACCAACAGGAATGGAGTAAGTAGAAATAATAATTCCACCAATGGAGGGTCCGATGATGACTCCCACTTGCCAACGCAAACTCATCAAGGCACTTGCTGCCGGCAAGTCGCGGTAATCGACTAATTGCGGCAAGGCAGCATCGGCACTGGGACGTTGTAATCCATTGACTGCAGCGAAGAGTCCAATGACGATGTAAATAAGTATCAAATGCGGCTGAGGAAGAAGTGCGTTGATCAGCAAAATCGAGGTCAAGAGGAGGGATGCCGCCTCTGTTGCCCAGACCATTTTCTTGCGATCAACTGCATCGGCTAAGACGCCGCCATAGAGTCCAAAAATAATAAGGGGGAGGATTTCAACGAGACCACTGATGCCAACTGCCACATAAGAATGGGTCATCTCTTTGATCTGAAATGGAACTGCAACATAGGTAATCATCGAACCCATGTTGGTAATAAGCCCCGATGACCAAAGATTGCGAAAATCTCGAGACTTTCGCAGTGGTGCTAGGTCAATGGTGAAATTTTCAATGAAAAGTCTGCTCTTCTCCGGGAAATGTTGCGCTGCGGACATCATTTGCATATTCAGTAGCGGCTGCGAGCA
Organism: uncultured Actinomycetes bacterium; assembly: GCA_903858325.1. Classification (GTDB taxonomy): domain Bacteria; phylum Actinomycetota; class Actinomycetes; order Nanopelagicales; family Nanopelagicaceae; genus Planktophila. The sequence goes on along the minus strand of CAIOIJ010000093.1, from coordinate 1,738 downwards.
TTTCGGCCCGCAAATTTCGATATGCCTTTGCAAGTTTAGGGGGATTTTTAGTAATTCCCATCAGATCTGTCCAGACAAGGACTTGGGCATCGCATGTATTTCCTGCGCCAATGCCAATAGTTGGAATCGATAGGGCTGCTGTAATTCTTTCGGCTAATTCACCAGGAACAAGTTCTAGAACGATGGCACATGCACCTGCTTTTTCTAGCGCAAGGGCTGCCGCCATTATTGAATCTCCGTCGGTGCGACCCTGAACCCGATACCCACCCAGTTGATGCAGCGATTGCGGAGTCAGTCCTAAGTGGCCCATCACTGGAATTCCACTTGAGGTCAATTTTTCAACAGTGGCGATATGTGCGCCTTCAAGTTTTACGCCCATCGCGCCAGCCTCTTTGAAAAAGCGAGTCGATGTCGCGAGAGCCTGTTCTGGCGAATTTTCATATGAACCAAATGGCAAATCCGCAATCACAAGGGCGCGCTGTGAGCCACGAACAACTGCGCGAGTAAGGGGAATCAATTCATCGACAGTTACAGCGATTGTGTTTTCGCCACCTAAAAAGTTATTGCCGGCGCTATCGCCAACGAGGAGAACCGGGATGCCTGCTTCATCAAAAATCTCGGCAGTCATCGATTCATAGGATGTAAGCATCGCCCATTTTTCGCCACGTTTTTTTGCGCTAGCGAGATCAAGAATGGTGACGCGACGGTGCGTGGCTCCGCCATAGAGGGATTCCATAATGTCCTTTCGGCCTCGAAGCTTCGCAGTGAAGTCCCCGGGAGTTATGTAGGTACGTCGCCAAGACTACCCCCGTTACACTTGAAATATGAAGTTGCGTGTAGCGCTGGCGCAGGTCAACCCCACTGTGGGAGATCTTGTGGGCAATAGCGCGCTTATTCGCGCCAATCTCGCAGATGCTAAAAAAGCGGGCTCACACATCATTGTTTTCCCCGAAATGATTATCACTGGGTATCCCGTTGAAGATTTAGCCACTCGTCCATCTTTCCAAAGTGCGAGTATCGAAGCGGTTGCCCAACTTGCCATAGATATTGCATCCGATGGCTGTGGTGACATCGTTGCAGTTGTCGGCTATCTCGATAGAAATAATGGCGCACCTCAAAATGCGATTGCACTTATTCATGAAGGCCAAATAAAAGCCCGTTACGCAAAGCGCCACTTGCCTAACTATGGAGTCTTTGATGAATTTCGAAATTTCGTCTCTGGCGATTCAACTTTAGTTGCCCGAGTAAAAGGCATCGATATCGGTTTCGCAATTTGTGAAGATATTTGGCTCGATGGGGGAATGTTTTCAGAACTAGCAAAACGCACACCTGGCTTGGTTCTAGTCCCAAATGGTTCACCTTTTGAACGCAAGAAAGATGGAGTCAGATTATCGCTTGTGCAAAGGCGAGCTAAAGAAGTTGGCGCACCACTTGCATATGTAAATATGACTGGGGGACAAGATGACCTTGTCTTTGATGGCGACACAATCGTTGTTGATGCATCTGGGAAACTACTTGCGCGAGCTGCGCAATTTGATGATCAATTACTAATCGTCGATATCGACGCACAAGGAAATACCAGCACGCCAGATATCGTTGTGAGCGAAAGCTCGACGCAACTTTCACCCGTTGCAGATGGCGTTATCGCACCAGAAATTCCTGAAGTTCAACAAATATGGAAAGCCCTGGTTTTAGGGCTGCGCGATTATGTAGAAAAGAATGGTTTCCGATCGGTGGT
>CAIOIJ010000092.1 GCA_903858325.1 uncultured Actinomycetes bacterium | reverse complement strand
GTAGATGAATCACTTGCTGGACATTGCAAGAAAATTGAAATTAATTTGGAATCCGATGGTTCGGTAGAAGTCCACGATGATGGTCGCGGTATTCCAGTAGATAAAGAGCCAAAGACTGGCCTTACAGGTGTTGAAGTTGTACTAACAAAATTACATGCAGGCGGAAAATTCGGCGGCGGTTCATATGCCGCCTCCGGTGGATTACATGGCGTTGGAGCATCAGTTGTAAATGCCCTTGCATCACGCCTTGATGCTGAAGTTGACCGCGATGGAAAAATTTATTGGATGTCATTCCAACGCGGCGTTGCAGGAATATTTGATGGCGAAGGCCCAAAGGCACCATTTGAACCAAAATCAGGTTTGCGCGTAATCGGAAAAATTTCTAGCAAAGTCACTGGTACTCGCATTAAATGGTGGAGCGATAAGCAGATCTTCCTCAAAGAGGCAGAGCTTGAAATTGAAGATATTTACGCACGAGCACGCCAAACTTCCTACCTTGTTCCAGGACTCACACTTATTGTCAATGACAATCGCACCAAAGCATCAACTACGCAAACTTTTTATCACAAAGGTGGAATTGCCGATTACTGTAATTTCTTACAGCCGGATGAAGCTGTTGGCGATGTAATTCGAATCTACGGTACTGGCCATTATCAAGAAACCGTTCCCGTTCTCGACGACAAGGGACATATGGTCTCTACCGAAGTAGAGCGCGATATGGAAGTAGATATCGCAATGAAGTGGGGCAATGGCTTTGAAACCACTCAGCGATCATTTGTAAATATCATTGCAACACCTAAGGGTGGAACCCACGTAGTTGGCTTCGAGAGAGCCCTTGTAAAGGTTGTCAATGAGGCTCTACGTGCAACCAAAACCCTCAACAATAAAGAGGCTGATGTAATCAAGGATGACATCCTCGAAGGAATGACTGCGGTCGTAACTGTTCGAATGTCAGAACCTCAATTTGAAGGACAGACAAAAGAAGTACTTGGCACAGCCGCTGCCACAAGAATTGTTTCAGCAGTTGTGGCCGATAAAATGAAAGAATATTTCACAACATCAAAGCGTATTGATAAGGCAAATGGTCGTTTAGTTCTTGAAAAAATTGCCGCCGCTTCACGAACACGTATTTCTGCACGCGCACATAAAGATTTGCAGCGCAGAAAGAATGCTTTGGAATCTTCATCGCTTCCAACAAAATTATCGGATTGCCGCTCAGAAGATGTAACTCGTACCGAGCTATTTATCGTCGAAGGTGATTCTGCGCTGGGCACCACCAAGGCGGCCCGTAATAGTGAATTCCAAGCAATTCTTCCTATTCGCGGAAAGATTCTCAATGTACAAAAGGCATCGCTTTCACAGATGCTCGATGACAAAGAGTGCGGATCAATTATTCAAGTATTAGGCGCTGGCTCTGGCAAGAATTTCGAACTCGATGAGGCGCGTTACGGCCGTATTATTTTGATGTCTGATGCAGATGTCGATGGCGCACACATCCGTTGCCTTCTACTTACCCTTCTCTACCGCTACATGCGCCCTCTTATCGATGCGGGACGTGTATTTGCGGCAATTCCACCGCTGCACCGTATTGAGGTCGTAGGCGGGGGCGGCAAGAAGGGTGAATATATTTACACTTATTCTGATGATGAAATGAAGAAAATTACCGCTGATCTGAAGAAGAATGGCAAGAAGTGGAAAGAGCCAATTCAGCGTTACAAAGGTCTAGGCGAAATGGATGCTGACCAACTACGTGAAACAACTATGGATCCTGATGCACGCACACTTCGCCGCATCACAGTCAAGGATGCATCAGCTGCAGAGGCAATGTTTGAACTACTTATGGGTAGTGATGTTGCTCCACGAAAAGAATTTATTGCAACTGCTGAGATAGATCGCGAGCATATCGACGCATAATCACATACTGAGTATTGTTTCAGTATGAAAATTCTCTATATCGGTGGTACCGGCACAATAAGTTCATCATGCGTAAACGAATCTTTGCGCGAAGAACACGATGTTTGGGTCCTCAATCGAAAACAGAGCACGCGCCGCCCATTGCCTTCACAGGTCAAAGTTCTTCAAGGTGATGTCACTGATAGAAAATTTCTAGAGAAGCTCTTTAGCGAAAACACTTTTGATGTTGTCATTGATTTCCTTAGCTTTACTGCAGCAGATGCACAGAAAATGGTCGAAATATTGACGGGCAAAGTTCGCCAATATATTCACATTAGCTCTGCCTCTATTTATCAAAAACCTGTAAAGAGAGTTCCGATTACCGAATCAACTCCGGTCTACAACCCTTTCCTTGTTTACTCACAAGATAAAATTGCGGCAGAGCAAGTACTCAACAAGGCATATCTCGAGCAAGGATTTCCAGTAACAATTGTTCGACCTTCTCATACATATGACGATGCACAACCACCGATTTTGGGGGACTGGACCACATGGATGCGCATGATTGCGGGTACTCCTACCGTTGTTCATGGAGATGGAACAAGTTTGTGGACAGTTACTCATGCAAGTGATTTAGCTGTTGGTCTTGTTGGTCTTATTGGAAACTCACCTTCTATCGGTGAAACTTTCCATATAACTTCAGATGAAGCCCACACGTGGAATGAAATCTATTCAACTATTGGAATGGCGCAAGGTATCAAGCCAACGCTGCTTCACATGGCCTCTGATCTCTATCCCATCATTACTCCCGAATGGTTTTGGGCGCACTTAGTCGTTGGTGACCTTTCACATTCTGCAGTATTCGATAATTCAAAGATCCGTAACTTTGTACCAAAATTCAATCCAAAAGTTACATGGTCCGAGGGTGCGCAACGCTGCCAGAAATGGTTTGATAAGAATAAATCAATCGTTGTAGCTGATGCAGAGACTACGCAGATGCTAGATCGTATTTTAGCTGCGCAAATAAAGACGGTAGAAAGTGTTAGTCGATAGAGACTAAGTCGAAATAATCGTCTTTCCATAAGTCTTCATCGCCATCTGGCAACAAAATAACACGCTCTGGTTTGAGTGCACTCACTGCGCCTTCATCGTGTGAAACCATTATGACTGCGCCTTGATATTCACCTAGTGCACCAAGAATTTCGGCACGAGAAGCTGGATCTAAGTTATTTGTTGGCTCATCAAGAAGTAGAACATTTGCAGCAGATACGACGAGAACAGCCAGTGCTAAACGAGTTCTTTCGCCACCACTGAGAACTTTCACGGGCTTATGGACATCATCGCCAATGAATAAGAAGGAGCCAAGAACGTTACGCGCTTCAGGTTCGCGAAGATCGGGAGTTGCGCTCATCATATTTTCTAAAATCGTGCGATCGAAATCTAGTGATTCGTGCTCTTGCGCGTAGTAACCAATTTTGAGTCCGTGTCCGGCAACCACAGTTCCTGTATCGGATGCAAGTTCGCCCGCAAGAATGCGCAATAGCGTTGTCTTACCTGCACCGTTGAGGCCCAAAATTACAACACGTGAACCCTTATCAATGATGCACCCAACGTCGGTAAAGATTTCAAGTGAACCGTAGGACTTAGAAAGTTCTTCACCCGATAGCGGAGTTTTGCCACAAGGGGCTGGAGTAGGAAAGCGAAGTTTCGCAACTTTGTCACTGACGCGAACATCTTCGAGACTGCTACGAAGTTTCTCGGCACGACGAAGCATTCCTTGCGCCGCAACAGCTTTGCTCGCTTTAGCGCGCATCTTCTCGCCTTGCTTCTGCAGAATTTCAGCTTTCTTTTCAGCATTGGCACGTTCGCGCTTGCGTCGGTGTTCATCTTGTTCGCGCTGTAATAAATATTGCTTCCAACCCATGTTATATACATCGATAACATTTCGATTGCCATCTATATAAAAGACTTTATTTACAACGGTTTCGATCAAATTCACATCGTGGCTAATGATTACCAAGCCACCGGAGTACTTGCTCAAATATTCGCGAAGCCAAATAATCGAATCGGCATCTAAGTGGTTAGTAGGCTCATCGAGCAAAAGGGTTTCAGCGCCCGAGAAAAGAATGCGTGCAAGTTCAATACGGCGACGCTGACCACCCGAGAGCGTGCTCAGTTCATTTGCAAATACTGCTTCAGTAACACCGAGAGATGTTGCAATTGCTTCGGCTTCAGCAGTTGCTGCATATCCACCTGCTGCGCTGAATTCGGCTTCTACTCGACCGTAACGCTCCATAGCTTTTTCTAGAGCTTCACCTTCGGTCGTAGACATCTCTTCTTCAACCATACGCATGCGATGTGCAATCTGATCTAAATCGCGTGCAGAGAGAATACGTTCGATAACACTTCCTTGATCTTCACCAGTGCGAGGATCTTGGGGGAGGTATCCGATTTTTCCCGTGCGGTTTACTGCGCCACCTGCAGGCATTGTTTCGCCAGCTAAAACTTTTGCGAGAGTACTTTTGCCAGCGCCGTTTCGACCTACGAATCCAATACGGTCACCATGATTGATGCGCACTGTCACGCCAGATACTAAGAGTCTTGCCCCAGCACGCAATTCAAGAGCCTGTGTGGAGATCATTTGACGAAGTCTCCCACAGCCAAGAAGTTATACGAAATTAAGCTTTACCGATTCGCGTACGACGAGGGACTGCAAACGATTTACCGACTGCAGTGAGTTCATTAGAGACCTGCGCCTTGATGTTCTCCTCGCTCTTGAGAAGTGCAACGAGGGCTGCAATTGTTGTTGCAAGCTCTTTCTGTTCGCTCTCAAGTTCGAGTTTGCTCATCTTGGTCAATCGACGAAGTGGCATATCCAAGATATATGTGGCCTGCTCATCATTGAGTTTGAAGCTCTTGATAAGTGATTCTTTAGCACTTGAGGCATCATCGCTACTGCGAATAATCTTGATGACCTTATCGATATCGATAATTGCTTTGAGTAGGCCATCAACAAGAGTGAGACGTCCTTGCGCTTTGGCTTTTCGATATTCAGAACGTCGACGCACAACTTCGATGCGGTGTTCGATAAAGACTTGAAGTAGCTCTTTCAACCCGAGAGTTTGTGGCTTTCCTTTGACCAGTGCAACGGCATTGATAGAGAAGGCATCTTCCATAGGAGTGAGTTTGAAGAGTTGCTCAAGAACGTTTTCTGGCTCAAAGCCATTCTTGAGTTCAATAACGACATTTGTACCAGTTTGGCCATCGGAGAGATCGATGATGTCGCTAATGCCTTGAATCTTCTTTGCTTTTACTAAGTCGGCAATGCGCTCAACAACTTTTTCAGGCCCAATAGTAAATGGAAGTTCCTTGATAACAATTCCCATTTTTCGTGAGGTAACTTTATTGATCTCAACAGTTGCGCGAACTTTGAAAGAACCTTTACCTGTTGCATACGCTTCACGAACGCCTTCGAGTCCAACTAGTTCTCCACCTGTTGGAAAATCTGGGCCAGGAACAAACTTCATCAATTGATTGATGGTGGCCTTTGGATTATCAATGAGGTGCTTAGTAGCTGCGATAACTTCGCCAAGATTGTGCGGAGCCATATTTGTTGCCATACCAACTGCAATTCCCGAACCACCATTGACGAGCAGGTTGGGATATGCGGCAGGTAAAACAAGTGGTTCTAGAAGTTGGCCGTCATAGTTAGCTCCAAAGTCGACAGTATCTTCATCGGATTCGGCAACCATTGCCATTGCAGCAGTTGCAAGTCGTGCTTCTGTGTAACGCATTGCAGCAGGACCTGCATCGAGTGAACCAAAGTTTCCGTGACCATCAATAAGGGGAAGCCCCATTGAAAATGATTGCGCCATACGAACAAGTGCGTCATAAATTGCGCCGTCACCATGTGGGTGCAACTTACCCATAACTTCACCAACTACACGAGCGCTCTTTACATGTCCGCGTTCTGGTCGAAGCCCCATATCTGCC
>CAIOIJ010000091.1 GCA_903858325.1 uncultured Actinomycetes bacterium | reverse complement strand
GTATTTGGATCAATAAAGGAAATGCGCGAAAGGATTCGCAACGTCTTATCAAGGAATTTGATGTTCGCACTCCAAGCATCAATGTGATGGCAGGTGCGCTATCTGGTGGTAACCAGCAAAAATTTATTGTTGGCCGCGAACTCAGCGGTAATCCGCATTTACTAATAGCGGCGCAGCCAACTCGCGGCGTAGATGTAGGCGCACAGGCCCTTATTTGGAACTACTTGATTGAAGCTCGTGTTGCAGGAATGGCAATTTTGCTCATCTCTGCAGATCTTGATGAATTATTCAATCTCTCTGATCGTCTTGCAGTTATTTCAGGTGGTCGAATTGTTGCTGTATTAGATCCAGAAACTACAACGTCAGAAGAGCTTGGTCTGGCTATGACAGGGGAGAAGATCGCATGAAGCTCAATAAAGTATTTTGGGGAATCGTCGCCCCACTTGCGGCAATCGCTACCTCATTGCTTTTTGTTAGTGGCATTTTGCTCTTGAAGGGCAATCCACCATACGAAACTCTTAAGACAATGGTTGATTATGGTTTTACTCCGCGCAACATTGTTGCCGAACTCAATATTGCTTCTAGCTATTACATCGCAGGAGTTGCGGCAGCAATTGGCTTCAAGATGTTGTTATTCAACATTGGTATCGATGGCCAGTACCGAATGGCTGTCTTCTTTGCAGCTGTTGTAGGTGGGGCCGTAACTCTTCCACCAATCTTGCACGTAACTCTAATCATTATTGTGGGCGCCGTTGTTGGCGGACTTTGGGGAAGCATCGCTGGATATCTCAAAGTAAAGCGTGGAATCTCTGAAGTTATTAGCAATATTATGCTCAATGTTATTGCCGGTGGGCTTGTTGCATTCTTATTGCAACCGGGTCGTCTCGGAGAACAAGCGGATGGTTCCAATAACTTGAATACTCCAATTCTTGCAACATCTGGTTGGATGCCAACAATCAAATTCCTTGATGGAGAGATTCATAGTTTTGTGATTGTCTCTGTATTTATTGGAATAGGTTTCTGGGTACTTCTCAATAAGAGCGTATTTGGTTTCAATTTACGTTCAACTGGAATGTCATTTCGTGCTGCAAGAGCTGGTGGCGTAAATGCACCTCGGATGATCTTTATAACTATGGCCTTATCTGGTGGTATCGCAGGACTTACAGGTATGGGAACTCTCCTAAGCGAGACTCACAGTTACAGTATTTCTTTCCCTGCAGGATATGCACTCACTGGTTTAGCTCTAGCTTTGCTTGGCCGTAATCATCCAGTGGGCATTGCATTCGCCGCCTATTTCTGGGCATTCCTTGACCGCTCTGCTGGAGTTCTTGATCTCAACGGAGTTCCACGAGAAATCATCACGATTATGCAAGGCACCATTGTTTTATCCATTGTTGTTGCATACGAACTGATCAAGCGAATCAATCAGAAACAAGAGCAGAGACTAGTTGGTAGCGCAGGCAATGAACAGATAGCTGCGCCAAAAGTAGAAAGTGAGAAAAACTCATGAGCCTTCTTACTAAAGAAAAATTGAAAAAATCAGTTTCTTCTCCATCTCGTATCGCAATTATCGTTGCTGTAGTTCTTGTAGTTGCATCAATCGTGCGTCGAATTACTGGTGCAGATGACATCACTTCAGCAGGTGCCACAGGTGCCACATTGCGTTTCACTGTTCCATTGCTGATGGCAGGACTTGGCGGCCTCTGGGCTGAGCGTTCTGGCGTTATCAATATTGGTCTTGAAGGAATGATGATCGCTGGTACATGGATTGGTGCTTGGTTCGGATTCTTACACGGTCCATTGGTTGGTTTCATTTGCGCAGCAATTGGTGGCGCACTTATCGGACTCTTCCACGGATTACTTGTGGTAAAAATTGGTATCGACCAAGCAGTATCAGGCCTTGCCATCAATCTCTTAGCACTCGGTGCTGCGCGCTATTTATCCAGCATTTATTTTGCGCCTAATGGCGGCGATATAAGTCTTTCTCCTCAAGTAAAGCAGCCAGGGGTATTTTCGATTCCTGGATTGAGCTCATTTCTCATTGATCTCAATGCCAAAAACATTATTGTCATTTCAGATGCGGCAGGAATCATTGGTGGTTTCGTTACCGAGATTTCCTATGCAACAGTCTTGTTGTTCTTATTGGTTCCAATCTCAACGTGGGTACTATGGCGCACACGCTTTGGTCTTCGCTTGCGTTTTTGCGGTGAGAATCCAGTTGCCGCTGAATCACTGGGAGTCAAAGTTTTTCGCACTCGTTATATCGCCCTAGCAATATCTGGAATGTTCGCATCCCTTGGCGGGGCTTATTTATGTATGGTTTCGGCAAGCGTTTATCGTGAAGGCCAGACTGCAGGGCGAGGCTTTATTGGTCTTGCAACAGTTATCTTCGGTAACTGGCGGCCAACAGGCGTTCTTGCTGGCTCTTTCCTCTTTGGTTTCACTGATGCGCTTCGAGTTCGTCAATCAACATCGGTCCACGCGATTCTGCTTGTGATTGTGATTCTGGGACTCTTATTTGCAATGTGGAAATTCTTCCAACGCAACTACAAAGTCTTTGGGATTTCCGCTCTGTCCTCACTAATCGTGGGAGTTATTTTCCTCAAAGTTCCAAAGATTCCTGATGAGTTTGTAACTTTCTTTCCAAACTTGGCAACGATTCTTGTACTTGTATTACTAGCGCAGAAATTGCGACCACCAGCCATGCTTGCGGTTCCATTCCGTGAGCGAGAAGAAGGACACTAAATGTCACAGTCAGAATTTTGGAATTCTTCCGTTCTCAAAAGCTTGAAGCCAGTCCTAGAGAAATCTACTCTGGTTCATGTCAACGAAGCGAAGATCATTGAAGTTGCTAATTGGATGGCATACGAAGAGTTTGCGAAGGCAGATGGTTCGATGCTCTTTGATTTTGGAAATGATCCTGACTTTCTCATGGATTACACACTCGTTGTAAATACTTTGAATTTTGCTTTCACCGATTTCAAAACAGGTGTGAAATTTGAGACGGACTATCTCGGGAAACGTTGGTGTGACAGTGAGGCAATGCTCGCATGCTTGCACCGTGCGCGCGCTGCAGGTGTCCCATTTTTCGAAGGTGAATACTTAGCGAAAGTGACTCGCGCAGAACTTGCGCAAGTATTCTCAGGGACAATCGAAATGCCGATGCTCGATGAACGTGTAACAATATTGAATGAGGTAGGAAAGAAACTCGTTGCAGATTACAAAGGTAAGTTCCATAATTTCGTCCGCTCTTGTGCGCCAAAGTTATATTCCAATGGCGATGGCCTACTTGAGCGCCTGACTAAGGAATTTCCACGATTTGAGGATGTTTCAGCCTATAAAGGTGATCAAGTCCAGATTTATAAGCTTGCCCAACTAGGTATTTGGATGATGCATTTAACTCTTGCACCTCGTAAGGCTTGGAAGTTAGAGGATGCGCATTTACTCACTGCATTTGCAGATTACATCGTGCCAGTAGGGCTGCGCGTCATGGGCATCTTTGAATATGCTCCGGAACTTGAGAAGCAGATTAATGGTCTAACAATTGTTGAACGTGACAGTGACGCTGAGATTGAAATCCGAGCTAACTCGCTCTACTGCATTGCCCGTCTGACCGATGAAGTCAATGCGCGCAGAAAAGGTCTAGAGCCTTTACTAATGCCACAAGTGGATTACAGACTCTGGAAGTCTTATCACGCCACGCATTGGCCACATCACCTAACAGTTACGACGATGTACTAGTTAGATCTCTGACTGCCACTTTTTAAGGATTGCAAAGCCTTTCTCAAAGGTATCTACAACTTCTCCAACATCTTCTACGCAACCGCGTACAAAGAGGTTGATGCCTTTTCCATCAATCATGTTGCGATCACGAATGACACGGGTATCAGTTACTAAACCAACGATTCCTTTTTTAGTGGAATCACTCTGCATTGCTGCCCAGAAGATTCCAATTTCGGAGGCGGTGCCATCATCGACCATAGGACCATCTAGAAGGGCTAACACAGCATCTGCTTTGAGAACTTCAGTGGAATCAATTTTGAAAATAAATTCGGGAGTCACAGGATCTGGCAATGGAATCTCATGCGGAACGAAAACTTCCATTCCTGCAGCACGCATTTTTGCTGCACATTGGTCAATAAAATCTCGCTCATATGGAGTAAAGAGTGGTCCTGCAAAATAGATGCGCATGTAAAAACTCCTAAGAAAGTATCGGTCTTCCTAGACAGCAGTATGCCCTGCAACATAGACTTCTGCAATCGTTTACAGTTTTGAAACAGAGGGTTGATGCTTAGTTCGTATGTGCAAATCATGCGTAAACCACATGCTTTAGCCACCCTCGGATTCGGTGCAATTGGCCGCTTGCCACTTGCCATGAATCCCGTTGCAATTGTTTTACTCATATCTTCGACCACTGATTCATATGCATATGCAGGCCTGGCATCGGGTAGTTACACACTTGCTAGCGCGCTTATTGGCCCGCGCATTGGAAGACTTGCTGATCTACATGGAAGCCGAAAAGTACTTATTCCAATCACATTGGTACATATTCTTTCGATGCTCGCACTTATAAAATCGAGTTCGTCATCAATATTTTTCATCCTATTTTTTGCCGCATGTTCAGGTGCGTCATTAGCAAATATTGGAAGTTTCACTCGTACTCGTTGGGGACGGTCTCTCACAGTAAACAAAGAGCTCAACTCTGCGCTTTCAATTGAATCTGTCCTCGATGAGTTCTCATTTGTAGCAGGCCCGGCACTTGCTGGATTATTATTTGCAAAATTTGGTCCGAAGTTTGCTTTGATTGCAGGGTTGCTCTTCCTCCTTGCAGGCTCTACTGGATTATCGCTGAGTAGCGATAAAGATGATTTTGCTAAAAATCCAGAAGAGCACAAACATGGTCTTCTCAAAATAGTATTAGTGAAACCATTACTGATTTCACTCATTGCACTTGGTTGCATATTTGGTGGTAACACCATCGCTGTACTAGCAGTAGCTAAAGATGCAGGATTTGAAAGCCAGGGCGGCATACTGATGGCTATCTATTCACTCGGAAGTCTTGTTGCCGGCACTCTATACGGGCTAAAGCATTGGAAAAGTTCGAACTCTCACCGGTATGCGATTGCACTCTTCTTTATGACAGTTGCAACTTTTGCCCCTGCAATTATCCATATCTATAGCATTTTGCCCGTCTTGCTTATGATTTCAGGTGTTGCTATTTCACCAACTCTGATTGCGGCAAATGCGCTACTCAAAGATATTGTTCCTAATGAGCGCCTTAATGAAGCATTTGCCTTTCTTGGTGGTTCAATATCTATTGGCATCACTCTGGGAAGTGCAATTACGGGTACTTTTGTGGCAATAACAGGGGCTTGGAATGGCTTCTTTTTCGTCTCAGGATGCGCTGTAATTGCTACATGTGTTGCATACTTTGGTTTAGTTGCACAGAAGAAAGTGGCCATTGATGGCTAAGCAACGAATCATTCTTGATACTGATCCAGGAATAGATGATGCACTCGCAATTCTCTTACTAGCTGCTTCACCCGAGATTTCCTTAGAAGCAATAACCGTCACACATGGAAATACAACAGTAGATAAATGTGCAAAGAATGCACTTCAAATTGCCCAGTTGTGCGAACTCAATGGAGTACCAATTGCTCGAGGAGCATCAGAGCCTTTAGTGAAAACTTTATCTGTTGCCGAAGAGACACATGGCGATGGTGGCCTTGGTTATGCAGTACTCCCTGAACCAACGTGGAAATTATCTGAGTTGCCAGCAGTAGATACCATCATCAACTTAGTCCATAAGTATCCAGGAGAAATTACCCTGCTGTGCATTGGGCCAATGACCAATCTAGCCCTAGCAATTCTGCGCGATCCAACAATTATTCCACTCGTTGGTGAAGTCGTATCGATGGGTGGGACAATTCATGCACCTGGAAATGCAACTCCCGCATCTGAATATAACGTTTTCTGTGATCCTCACGCCTTTGATGTTGTTATTCGGGCTGGTTTCAAATTTACATTAGTTCCACTCGACGTTACATACCAATGCCTATTTCAAAAACGACATATGGATCGAATCCAAAGTAAGAATCCGCAAGTACGAAAATTTATTGATGATTCCACACGTTTTTATATGGAATTCCATGATGAATATCAGAGTATTGATGGCTGTGCGATAAATGACCCTCTTGCAGCCGCGATTTTGATACGCCCAGATTTAGTTCAGTATGTTGATTACCACGTAACTGTTGAACTCAAGGGCGACCATAATGTTGCTAAGACATCTGCAGATCACTTCAAAGCGATGGGTAAAGCTGCAAATAGTAAAGTGGCAATGAAGGTAGATGCTGAAGCTTTCATGGATTTCTTCATAGAAAGAGTAAATACATTATGAGTAATGAAGATGTAAAACAGCATCATATTCAACTGCAAAAAGGTGATGTAGGGCGGTATGTGTTACTTCCCGGAGATCCAGGTAGATCCGAAGTAATTGCGCGCCACCTCGATGGGGCAGTCCATGTCGCTACTAATCGTGAATATGTAACGTACACAGGCTTTTTGGATGGGGTCAAAGTTTCTGTTACTTCGACAGGAATTGGTTGCCCATCATCGGCAATTGCGCTGGAGGAGTTAGTTCGCGTTGGTGCAGATACTTTTATTCGTGTTGGCACATCAGGAGCAATTCAACCTGGTACAAAATCAGGCGATTTAGCAATCGTTACTGGTGCGATTAGAGATGAAGGAACTTCTTCGCATTACTTACCAATGGCTTTTCCTGCCGTTGCAGATTTAGAAATTGTCACTGCACTTCGCACCGCTGCACAAAAAGCAGGATTGCCACATGCTCTCGGAATTTCACAATCTAAAGATTCCTTTTACGGAGAGATTGAACCAGAGCGCTCCGGAGTTACAAGCCGACTCTTAGATCGTTGGCATGCATGGGAAGTCGGCGGCGCAATCTGCTCCGAAATGGAGGCTGCAGCACTTTTTATTGTTGCATCAACCTTGAAAGTTAGGGCTGGTGGAATTATGGCTATGCATGGAGAAGGACCGTTTGGTTCATTAGAGCCGCTGATTACAACTGCAATTTCGGGAGTTCGCGAACTTATAAAGTTAGACCAACTAAGCAAGGAGTTATAAATGGAAGCCAACGGAAAGCAATACCACGTTCAATTAGCACCTGGCGATGTGGGTCGATATGTACTACTTCCAGGTGATCCAGGTCGATGCGCTCCGATTGCCGCCCTATTTGATGATGCAAAATTAGTTGCATCCAATCGCGAATATGTTACTTATACAGGTTATCTAGATGGTGAAAAAGTATCAGTCACCTCTACAGGAATTGGTTGCCCATCGGCAGCAATTGCAGTTGAAGAGTTAGCAATTGTTGGCGCCGATACTTTTATTCGTGTTGGTACATCGGGTGCAATCCAAAAAGATATTGTTTCAGGAGAATTAGCAATCATTTCTGGAGCGATTCGCGATGAAGGAACATCAATTCATTACATGCCTATCGAATTTCCAGCGGTCGCAGATTTAGATCTGACTTTAGCCCTGCAACGCGCGGCTAAGAAAACTGGCGTGAAATTTCGTACGGGAATTACTCAATCCAAGGATTCTTTTTATGGCCAACACGAGCCAGAGCGAATGGGCGTAGCGCGCAACCTGCAGGATCGCTGGAAAGCATGGGAAATTGGCGGAGCAATATGTTCTGAGATGGAGGCTTCAGCAATTTTCGTTATTTCATCGATGTTGCGCAAACGCGCTGGTGGAATCATGATGATGCACGGCATTGGTCCAGTTATTTCACTCGACCCACTCTTAGAGACAGCAATTCAAGGCTTACGAGAAATAATCGCCTTTGATCGAAGCACTGGAAAGATTTAGGACTTTCCAGCAGCCTCTATTGCATCAATCATCAGATCCCAGAATTTCTTAGCATCTAAATCAAGAGCAACAGTTGTATTTGCGGCGCGATCTTCACGTTTGTAAATATCGACCACGGTAGCTCCTCGTGTGTATTTGCCATCGAGTTCAACTTCAACATTGACGAATCGCGATGAGACCACACTTGGATCAATAAGCACGGCAATTGCAACAGGATCATGAAGAGGTGGATCTGGCATTTCAAATACATCGTTATACGTTTGTGCAAAGAATTTGAGCAGACCAATAATTGTTACAGAAAGGTCAGTCTTGAGCGCTTCAAGTCGACCAAAGACCTCCTTTGTAACTAGCGCTTGATGAGTGACATCAAGGCCACACATCGTTAGTTTCAAGCCTGAATGCAAGACAATATCGGTAGCTTCTGGATCCATCCAGATATTGAATTCGGCATACGGAGTGCGGTTACCTCTGGAAGCGCTACCACCCATGAAAACAATCTCTTTGATTTTACTTTTCAATTCAGGATAGAGCTTGAGAAGTATTGCAACATTAGTAAGTGGGCCTGTTGCCACAATTGTTATTGCTTCTTGCGATTCACGAACTAAGCGCGCCATAAGTTCAATGCCACTCTCTTGAGAGAGCTCGAAATTTGGCTTAGGAAGCGGCGCGCCATCGAGTGCAGTCTCTCCATGAATATCAGTTGCAGCTTCGGCAGAACCTAAAATTGAAACTCCTGAACCTTGTGCAACCGGAACCTTAATATTTGCAAGGGTGCAGATACTCAATGCATTGTAAGTAACTTTATCGATTGCACCATTTCCTGAAACTGTAACAATTCCTCGTAAATCGATCTTTGGGTTGTAAGCCGCCAAGATAATCGCAAGTGCATCATCGTGGCCGGGATCGCAATCCAAAATGATAGGAATTTGAGACATTTCGTTGTTACTCCTCTATATCTGGGAAATTCTGGCTTGAGAGCGTCAATGCTAACCAAGATATTCTCATTTACAAGAGCAATGCATAGCAACCCCTTCTCATGGCAAACCTTCTTCAGATATAATTTCGACGTGCAATTAGTGGATGGAACAGATGCGTCGATACGACGTTTTCTAAAAGAACTTCCTGGTGTCGACCAGGTTGGCGCCGAAGCACGCGCAGCAATGCTTGCTACACGAAGCATAAAAACTGCAAGTAAAAAATGGGCAATCGATTGTGCAATTTCAATGATTGATCTAACAACGCTTGAAGGTTCTGATACAGATGGAAAAGTTAGAGCGCTCTGTACTAAAGCAGTTCACCCCGATCCAACTGATCCGAGTGTTCCTAGTGTTGGCGCAATATGTGTTTACAATGACAAAGTTGCAACTGCAAGAAAACATCTAGATTCAATTGGCGGTCAAGCAATTCCTGTCGCTGCGGTTTCAACGGCATTTCCATCTGGTCGCGCAAGTTTGGAAGTCAAAAAACAAGACACTTTAGATGCACTCAACAATGGCGCTACCGAAATTGATATGGTGATCGATAGAGGTGCTTTTCTCTCGGGAGACCTCGTAAAAGTCTTTACTGAAATCGTTTACATCAAAGAATTATGCGGGGATCGTGCTCACCTCAAGGTCATTCTTGAGACTGGCGAACTCGTCACTTTGGATAACGTGCGCAAGGCTTCGCATTTAGCAATGGCGGCTGGAGCAGATTTCATCAAGACAAGCACTGGAAAGATTTCTCCCGCAGCGACTGCACCTGTAGTTCTAGTAATGCTCGAGGCAGTGCGAGATTGGTATGCAATGACTGGAATTCGAATCGGCGTCAAACCAGCTGGAGGCATTCGTACAACTAAGGATGCAATCAAGCAATTGGTCCTTGTTCGCGAAACTGCGGGCGAAGAATGGTTGACGCCTAAACTATTTCGAATCGGAGCAAGCGCTCTATTGAATGATCTACTTATGCAGAGAATGAAATTACGAAACGGTAACTACGCCGGCCCTAACTATGTGACATTGGATTAGATATGACATTCGAATACTCACCAGCACCCGAATCAACCGCGATTGTTGATATTAGTGCGCAGTACGGTCTGTTTATCAATGGGAAATTCGTTGCCGCTAAAGGATCTAAGACTTTCAATACCATCAATCCAGCTACAGAGAAAGTACTTGCAAAGATTGCTTATGCGCATGCAAGTGATGTTGATAAGGCTGTTATTTCGGCTCGTAACGCTTATTCAAAAGTATGGTCAAAGATGGCCCCGCAAGAGCGCGGTAAGTATTTATTTAGAATTGCTCGAATCATGCAAGAGCGTGCTCGTGAGTTTGCAGTTCTTGAGACTATTGATAATGGAAAACCAATTCGCGAAACAAGGGATATAGATGTTCCTTTAGCTGCCGCGCATTTCTTTTATCACGCAGGTTGGGCAGATAAATTAAAGTATGCGGGTGCGGGAGATAATCCTCGCCCACACGGTGTTGTTGGACAAATTATTCCTTGGAACTTTCCTCTTCTTATGCTTGCATGGAAAGTTGCTCCAGCACTTGCAACTGGAAACACAGTTGTTCTCAAACCGGCAGAGACAACACCACTTACTGCACTTCTATTTGCTGAAGTGTGCCAACAAGCAGGGCTTCCTGCAGGTGTAGTAAATATTGTTACTGGAGATGGTGCAACAGGTTCGGCGCTCGTAAACCATCCAGATGTAGATAAAATTGCATTTACTGGCTCTACTGGAGTCGGCAAAGGAATTGCACGAGCAATCGCAGGCACAGGTAAGAGTGCAACTCTCGAACTTGGTGGCAAAGGCGCCAATATCGTCTTTGATGATTCACCGATTGATCAAACCGTAGAAGGCATTGTCAACGGAATATTCTTCAATCAAGGTCATGTCTGCTGTGCAGGATCACGTCTTTTGGTGCAAGAAAATGTTCATGACGAATTGATTGAAAAACTCAAGCGACGTATTTCTCAGATTCGTGTCGGAGATCCACTCGATAAAAATACTGATTTAGGTGCAATCAACTCTGCAGCCCAATTAGCCCGCATTAAAGAGATTTCTTCTAGTGGTGATTCCGAAGGTGCACATCGTTGGAGCCCGGAATGCAATCTGCCTGAAAAGGGATTCTGGTACCCACCAACAATATTTACCGGCGTTACTCAAGCAAATCGCATCGCACAAGAAGAAATATTTGGACCAGTACTTTCAGTATTAACATTTAGAACACCGCAAGAAGCCATAGATAAAGCAAATAACACTCCTTACGGTTTATCTGCAGGTATTTGGACAGAGAAAGGTTCGCGAATTCTCTGGGCAGCTAAGCAACTCAAGGCAGGCGTGATTTGGGCAAATACTTTCAATAAGTTTGATCCTGCAAGCCCATTTGGTGGCTATAAGGAATCAGGTTGGGGTCGCGAAGGTGGTCGTCATGGCTTATCTGCATACCTAAAGGGCGGAGAGAAATAATGAGAATTGATATTCGCAAAACATACAAGCTCTATATTGGGGGAGCATTCCCTCGAAGTGAATCAGGACGCACTTACGAAATCAAAGATGCGAAATCGAATTTCATAGCTAATCCTGCACAAGCATCTCGCAAAGATTTACGTGATGCTGTAACTGCAGCTAGAGGCGCACTTGGTGGCTGGAACGGCGCAACTGCATTCAATCGTTCACAAATTCTTTATCGCATCGCTGAAATGATGGAAGCGCGTAGTGAAGAATTTGTTGAAGAGATTGCATTGCTAGAGGGTGTATCCAAAGTTGCAGCAAAGAAGCAAGTAGAACAAGCCATTGATGCATGGGTATGGTATTCGGGCTGGTGTGACAAGATTTCAACTGTTGCGGGATCAACTAATCCAATTTCTGGTCCTTTCTATAATTTCACGGTTCCAGAATCAGTTGGAGTTGTCGGAATCTTTCCGGCACATAAGAGTGCACTTCTGGGATTAGTTCAGGCGATCGCGCCAGTTATTGCTGGTGGAAATACTGCGGTGGTTGTTGCAAGCCAGAAATTTCCACTTTGCGCAGTAACTCTGAGTGAGGTTATGGCTACAAGTGACTTACCAGGTGGAGTTGTAAATATTTTGACTGGTATTACAAGCGAACTTGCTCCATGGATGGGTTCGCATATGGATGTCGATGCAATTGATGCAACTGGACTTTCTAAAGAGCTAGAAAAAGAAGTTCGAGTAACTGGTGCAGATAATCTCAAGAGAATCCACAAATTCTCTACCTCAGATACACCTCAAAGAATCCTTGCATTTATGGAGTACAAAACAGTCTGGCACCCAATAGGGATTTAGTTTTCAGTAATTGTTTGTAGCCACATATCTTTCATGGCTTTGATATCTATCTCTAGGACCACATCAACTTTTGGCGCATTGGTATGTGCAGATTCTGGAGCACTATCGGCGTAAGACCTATGATCACATACAGTTTGTCCACGATTTGGCCCAGAAGTTGTATCGACAACAACTCGCAAACTTCTCGTTCTGGCAAGTTGTGGTGCAATCGCAGTTGCTACGGCACCGTAGTCACCAAGAGTTACATCATGTCCCATTTGATCAATAAATCTATCGATCAAAGTTCCTGCAAAAAGTGAGGTTGTATCGCCCTTACCGATGAGATTACGCGCATCTTCTTTAGTCATTTGAAGATCAGTGAAGACATCTAGGCCATACATCGTGATTGGAATCCCGCTAGAAAAAACAATTGCCGCAGCTTCTGGGTCATGCCAGATATTGAATTCTGCAGTAGCAGTTGCATTTCCAACCGATGCCGAACCACCCATAAGTACGATTCGCGCTAACTTACTTGCTGCATCAGGAAATGCTCTGAGAAAGAGTGCGATATTTGTTAGCGGACCAATTGGCACAAGCGTTACTGGGGCAGTGCTTGCATCAATGAGATCTCGCATCAATTCAACTGCTGGTCGTGGATCCACTACGCGCTTTGAATCCTTTGATTGCATCTCAACCATTCCATCGGAGCCATGTACAAACTCGGCGTAACTTGGTAATTCAATCAAGGGTCTAGTAGCGCCTCGCGCAACGGGAATCTGCCCTGCTCCAGCGGCATCTAGGACAGTCAAAGTATTTGCTACGACATTATCTAAATTTGTATTTCCATCAACGCAGGTGATGCCTATGAGGTTTACTAAAGGTGATCGAGCCGCAAAGAGAAGCGCGAAAGCGTCGTCAACTCCTGTATCAACATCTAGAATAATATTCATAGTGTTCCTTTCAATTGATAGTGGCCGGAATCTTTTCGTAACCGCGCAATGAAAAAGTTGGCCTACGCGTTGCTTCACCAACAAGGGTCATATTTGGGAATCGCGCGAATAGAGCAGGCAATGAGATATTCATTTCCAAACGAGCTAATGGACCACCGAGGCAGAAATGAATCCCAGCGCCAAATCCAATATGCGGATTTGGATCTCGTTGTAAGTTCATAACATTAGGATTTTCAAATATTTCTTCGTCGCGATTAGCTGAACCGAGCAGACTTACGATTTTTTCACCTTTTTTGATCTCTACGCCGCCAATATGCGTATCTTCAGTAGCAGTTCTATCAAAGAAATGTAGCGGCGCATCGAATCGCAGAAACTCTTCTATCGCCGTTGTTGAAACTGCGTATGGGTCGCTCTTGAGTAAGTTCCATTGGGATTCTTCTTTGAAAGCGGCAACAATGCCATTTCCGAAACCATTGACGCTAGCTTCATGTCCTGCATTGAGCAAAAGAATGCACGTAGCAATTAGTTCGTGCGTATTGAGTTTTTCGCCCGCTTCTTCGACAATTGCCAGTTCACTAATCAAATCAGTTCCGGGATTTTTCTTTCTTGAAATCATCAAATCTTGTACATATGCAGCAAATTCAGTGGCGGCTCTTCGGGCAGCGCTTTGGCTCTCGGGTGAAGGATCCACTTCATACATTTTTACTATTGCTTGCGACCATGGACGCAAAAGATATTCATCCTCGGCAGGAAAATTCAAGAGCGCTGCAATTACCTTTACAGGTAGTGGTTCTGCATAGTCAGCGATAACATCAAAATCTTTTTTCGTGGCAATGTGATCGAGTAATTCGCAAGTCAGTATCTCAATTTGAGGAGCAAGTGCATCTATGCGATTGCGATTGAAAGCCTTCGCAACTAATGAACGCAGACGTGTATGTTTTGGCGGCTCACTATCTAGGATTGAGTCGGAATGTAGCCAGTTGAAATCAAACCATTCATCTTCTGGAACTCTAGGTCGATAAATTCTTCCTAATGACTTATTGCGCAAAACATCATTTGCATCACGATGTTTAGCCGCTAAATAGAGTCCAAGCTCTTCGTGCCAGACAGGTTTTCCAACTGCGCGAAGCTTTGCTAACCCAGGATAGGGGTCAGCAATAAAGCTTGGATCTTTAAAATCAAGCATTGTTACTTATCTAAATCATCTGGGCCGAATGCCCATGGCAGTAGGTATGCCATATTTTTTGCACCTTCTGGTGTCATATGCTGTAAATCATTTCCACCGTGCTCAAATAAAAGTTGGCGACAACGTCCACACGGAGAGAGAAATTCTCCTTGTGCATCGACGCAGACAATTGCAACGAGTCGTCCTCCACCAGATAAAGCTAAATTTGAAACTAAGCCACACTCAGCACAAAGGCTGAGACCGTAACTAGCATTTTCGACATTACATCCTGTGACGATTCGGCCATCGTCTACAAGTGCTGCAACTCCAACCGGAAATTTTGAATATGGCACGTAGGCGCTTTTCATTGCAGTCTGCGCACTCTTATGAAGTAAGTCCCAATCAATAATTGTCATTGGGTGATTCTAAGGTGAATATTGCGTAACTACTACATATATATCTTGAATATTTCACTTACGCGCTCCCTGTTTAGTAAGGTTATGCCACTAGTCGTAATCACGTAGGGGGCATGATGTCATTGAAGAACCGTCCCACCCCTGACCAGGTCAAGAGATTACCCAAGGCGCTCATTCATGATCATTTAGATGGCGGTCTTCGCCCGCAAACAATTATTGATATTGCACAAGAAATTGGTTACACATTACTTCCTACGCAAAATGCGCAAGAACTTGGTGACTGGTTTCGCGAATCATGCGATTCAGGTTCATTAGTTCGATACTTAGAAACCTTTTCTCACACTATTGCAGTGATGCAGCGCCGTGAAGATATCGTCAGAGTGGCTCGTGAGTGCGCACTCGATCTTGCTCGCGATGGGGTTGTTTACGCCGAAGTTCGAGGAGCTCCAGAGCTTTTTACAAATAATGGATTAACAATGTCTGATGTAGTTGAGGCAACTCTTGAGGGCTATCGACTAGGTGAAGCAGATGCAAAGGCAGAAGGTTTCAAGATTCGCGTGACTTCAATCCTTTGTGGAATGCGACAAAACAAGTTATCGCAAGAAGTGGCCGAATTAGTCGTGAAATATCGCGATGCAGGCGTTGTTGGTTTTGATATTGCCGGTCCCGAAGATGGATTTCCACCAAGTGATCAGCTCGAGACTTTCAATTATTTACGCCACGAAAATGCACACTTCACTATTCATGCGGGTGAGGCATATGGACTTCCATCTATTTGGGAAGCGATTCAAAAATGTGGAGCTGAACGTTTGGGGCACGGTGTCAGAATTATTGATGACATTGACTTTTCAGGACCAACGCCAAAACTAGGAAGATTGGCTTCATATGTTCGTGACCGCCGAATTCCATTGGAATTGTGTCCGACATCGAATCTACAAACAGGTGCAGCGCACACCATAAAAGAACACCCAATCGGAAAGTTAGCAAAATTGCGTTTTAGAATTACGCTCAATACTGATAATCGTTTGATGAGCCAGACATCTATGTCGCATGAAATGAACGAACTAGTAAATGCCTTCGATTGGAATTTCACAGATCTTCAACGAGTGACCATCAATGCACTCAAAAGTGCCTTTATCCCATTCGAAGAAAGACTTGCAATTATTGAAGAAGTTGTAAAACCAGCGTACTTATCAATTTCTGCTGAGTAGGGCTTTGAGCGGCTCCCGAAGTAATTCCAGTTTAGAATTCGCTTCATTTTGATCTGCGGCAATAACCTCTATGTAACATTTCATTTTGGGTTCGGTGCCGCTCGGGCGAATAATCACTCGAATGCCACCAGTGAGCCAAATGCGAATCCCATCGGTTGGCGGTAATTCATTTACAGGTTTTGATAAATCATCAATTGATTCAACGCGCAGCCCTGATATTTCTGATGGGGGATTAGTCCGCAGGTCATTTAGTATTACCTCCATTTTACTCAAGTCAGTAAAACGGATTGAAATCTGTTCTGTGGCATGAAATCCATGACGTTTCCAGACATCATCGAGTAAGTCTTGCAATGTCTGACCATCACTCGCAAGATTGCTCGCAATTTGCGCAAGATAGAGCGCTGCAGATATTCCATCTTTATCATTGACGGTTGGAGAATCAACGCAATAACCAATTGCTTCTTCATATCCAAAAGTTAGATTTTCGATTTTTGCTAGCCACTTGAAACCTGTCAACGTTTCTTTGAACTCTAATGAATAGTGCTCAGCTATCTTTTTGAGCGCTGATGATGAAACTATAGAATTAGCGAAGGTTCCATTGCTCACTGTGCGGGCAATAGATTCACCGAAAATAACGCCTAGCTCATCGCCACGCAACATTCTCCATTGGCCTTGTGAATCTTTGATTGCTGCAGCACATCGATCTGCATCGGGGTCATTTGCAATCACTAAATCTGCATCAAAGGCTCGCGCAGTTTCTAGGGCTAAATCAATTGCACCTGGCTCTTCGGGATTCGGAAAAGCAACTGTTGGAAAATCGGGATCAGGTTTGGCTTGTGAATCTACAAGGATGAGAGATGCAAAACCACTGGAATGAAAAACCCTTTGGACGGTTTCTGTACCCACGCCATGCATCGCGGTATAAACAATTTTGAGATCGCCAGGATTGCGAGCAAGGCGAGCCGTTCTGTGAATGTATTTTTCAATTACTTCTTCATCCAATATTTCCCACACATCGCTTCGAGGCACCGTTTTGAGGGAAACAATGTGAGCAATCTCTTGAGCAATAGATGCATCGGTGGGATTGACTATTTGAGAGGCGTTGTAATTTATTCCATCTACTCTTCCACCCAAATAAACTTTGTAACCATTATCGAGCGCTGGATTATGACTTGCGGTAACCATGATGCCAACGTCGCATCCCAATTCTTTAGTTGCAAATGCCAATACAGGCGTCGGTAGTGGCCGGGGGAGAACAAATACTTTCATGCCAGCGCCAGCAAAAATTTGCGCACTTTCAGCAGTGAAATCTTCAGAACCGTGGCGCGCATCGCGTCCAATTACGACTGATGTGAGCCCTCGTTTTTTCATATAGTTGACGAGTCCTGCAGCAGTACGACCAACAACTGCGCGATTCATACAGGAAGGCCCTGGTCCTAATGGGCCACGAAGTCCAGCGGTACCAAATTGGAGAAAACCTGAAAAAGATTTACGCAGATTGGTTTCATCGTGTGCATCTAACCAAAGTTGTAATTGCGCAGCACTCTTGGGATCAGGATCATCGCCAATCCATTGCTCTACTTCATCAATAAATAGTTGATCCATAGACTTAGAGTAACTTCGGAATAACCCCTTTGAGAAGCGCACCCATCGAATCGGCAGCAGCTTTTCCTGCGGCAATAACCTCTTCATGATTGAGCTTTTCGCCAGTGACTCCAGCGGCTGCATTTGTAACTAATGAAATACCAAGTACTTCTGCACCAAGGGCATGTGCTGCAATAGCTTCGGGAACTGTGGACATTCCAACAAGATCTGCACCGATTGTGCGCATCATCAAAATTTCAGCGGGAGTTTCATATGTTGGTCCGCGCCAATGAACATAGACGCCTTCTTTCAGCGATGCATCTTCGCTCTTCACGATTGCGCGAATTCGCTTGCTATATAGATCTGTGAGATCTACAAAATGTGCGCCAATGAGCGGAGAAGTGGCAGTCAGAGAAATATGGTCGCGAATTAATACTGGTTGCCCAACGCGATATTCCTTATTGATTCCACCGCAAGCATTTGTGAGAATGACAATTTTGCAACCAGCTTTTACGGCGGTACGAACACTATGAACTACAGGTTCAATTCCTTTTCCTTCGTAAAGATGGGTGCGGCCAAGAAAGACGAGTGCACGAATTTTCTTTGATCCATCGTTGATTTCATATGAGCGAACTTTTCCAGAATGACCTTCAACAGCTGGAGGTAAGAAACCCGTAATCTCATCTGCATCACATTCATACACAGGTGTTCCGAGTGCATCTACTGCAGTGACCCAACCTGAGCCCATGACAAGGGCAATGTCATGGGATGCGATTCCAGTGCGTTGAGCGATTTCGTCAGCAGCTACTTGAGCGGCAGCGAGTGGGTCTTTGTATAGAAGCTCTGTATTACTCATGCATCAATAATGTCACAGAGCGCGGTACCGCTGGCAACAGTGTCGCCAATCGCCGCTGTGAGTTCGGTGATGATGCCATCTTTATGCGCAATAAGAGGTTGCTCCATCTTCATTGCTTCCAAGACGATGACAAGATCTCCAGTCTTTACGCTTTGACCAACTTCAACTGCAATCTTTACAACAGTTCCTTGCATCGGGCTCTTGAGTGAATTTCCGCCTGCGCCGCCGGATAATGATTTCTTTGCTCTGTGGCGTTTTACTACAGGTGCTGGCGCATGAACCAAGACATCAAAACGTTTCCCATTGACTTCAGCAACTAATTGCTGTGGCGCCATATGTGTTTGAAGGGCTGGTTCGATGCTAACGAAAGCGGGAATTTCGTTTACGAATTCATTTTCGATATAACTTGTATAGACGCTAAATTTTTCGGTGAAAGCACTATCTTCAAGGATGGCGCGATGAAATGTAAGGGCTGTAGCAAGGCCATCAACTTTGAATTCAGCTAATGCGCGACGAGCACGTTGAATTGCTTCCTCACGAGTAGCGCCTGTAACAATAAGTTTGGCAAGAAGTGAATCAAAGTTTCCGCCGATGGTGTCGCCATTTCTAAAACCTGCATCTACGCGCACGCCTGGGCCAGTTGGAATCTCCCACTGAGTAATGCGTCCTGGCGCAGGCAAGAATGAGCGTCCTGGATCTTCACCATTGATGCGAAATTCAAGTGAGTGACCACGAATAACTGGATCGTCGAAACCGAGTGATTCGCCCATTGCAATTCTAAATTGCTGGCGAACTAAATCGATTCCTGTTACTTCTTCACTCACAGGGTGTTCTACTTGTAAACGAGTATTGACTTCAAGGAATGAAATAGTTCCATCTAAGCCAATAAGAAATTCGCAGGTACCGGCTCCTATGTACCCAGCCTCTTTCATAATCGCTTTACTTGAGCGGTATAACTCTTCATTTTGGGCATCGGTGAGAAATGGAGCTGGAGCTTCTTCTACTAATTTCTGGTGGCGACGCTGCAGTGAACAATCGCGCGTGCTGATCACAACTGCATGACCGTGTTTATCAACTAAGACTTGTGTCTCAACATGTCGTGGCTTATCCAAATAGCGCTCAACGAAACATTCGCCACGACCGAAACCAGAGATTGCTTCACGGACAGCTGATGCAAAGAGCTCTGGAATTTCCTCCATTGTTCGAGCAACTTTGAGTCCACGACCGCCGCCGCCGTGCGCGGCCTTGATTGCTACAGGTAAACCATATTCCTTAGCAAAAGCGGTTACTTCTTCATGTCCTTCGACTGGATCTTTAGTTCCTGCAACAAGTGGCGCGCCAGCCTTAGCTGCAATTTTGCGCGCAGAGACTTTATCGCCGAGTGCGCGAATTGCAGCAGGAGGAGGACCGATCCAAATCAATCCAGCATCAACAACTGCTTGCGCGAAATTGGCATTCTCAGAGAGAAAACCATAACCAGGGTGCACGGAGTCAGCGCCAGATTTTTTAGCAACCTCAATCAATTTTTCAATATTCAAATATGTCTGCGTAGCAGTGATGCCATCGAGTGAGAAAGCGAAGTCGGCACTTTGTGCATGCAATGAATTACGGTCTTCTTGCGAATAGACAGCGACGCTCTCGAGTCCATGGTCTTTACATGCACGTATAACGCGCAGAGCAATTTCGCCTCGGTTAGCAATAAGTACGCGTTTCATACCATTTCCTTTACTTCTGGCCACGAATAGCCGAGTTGGTTCATTGCCTTGCGCAAGAATGGCATAGAAATTCCTACGACATTCGTGTAATCGCCTTCAATAGATGGGATAAATGGAGAACTAAATCCGTCAAGAGTAAATCCACCTGCAACATGAAGTGGTTCACCTGATGCTACATAGTCATCAATCTCTTCATCAGTCATATCTGAGAAAGTTACCTTTGTTGTAACTCGATCTGAAATTTCTAGATTCTTCGAGGTATCAATAATGCAGTGTCCAGTATGTAAAAAACCTGAGTTCCCTCGTACTCGAGAAGCTCGCTCTTTTGCGATTGCAGGTTCGACCGGCTTACCAAGTGAAACTCCTTCAAATTCGAAAGTGGAATCACAGCCAATAATGATTGCGGGAAAATCAATTTGATCGCGAATTGTGTGAGCTTTAGTAATTGCAAGTGCGATCACCATATCTGCAGGGGAGAGTGAGTTAAAAAACGGAGTCTCTTCATCAACATGGCTCACCATTATTTTTGGTTTCAATCCTGCAGATTCCAATAAACGACGTCTGCTTGTTGATTGAGAAGCAAGTACAACTGTTGGCATTTAGGAATTATTCCTTGCCCCAAAAGTTATTTGATGCGGAAGTGGTTGGCGAAGTTGAGGTAAGCCAAAAACACTTCGCTTTATCACTGGCTCCAATTTTTCAGGGGTATGTGCGATAAGAGCCTGGTCAATTGCCTCTAATTCTTGAGGGGTTGGATTTCCAGAAGTGACAGTAATTTTCATCAGAGTGGAATATTTCCATGCTTACGAGCAGGCAATGAGTCACGCTTTGTCTTTAGCGTTCTAAATGCCTTAGTGATGTATGCACGTGATTGATTTGGTTCGATTACCGTGTCGATAATTCCACGCTCAGCTGCAAGATAAGGATTTGCAAGAGTTTCGTTATATTCCTCAACAAGTTGCGCACGCTTTTGCTCGGGATCTTTAGCTTCATTGAGTTCGCCGCGGTAAAGAATATTTACTGCACCTTGTGCCCCCATCACTGCAATTTCTGCAGTTGGCCAAGCAAAGTTAATATCGCTACCCAAATATTTTGATCCCATAACGATAAAGGCACCACCATAAGCTTTGCGTGTAATGAGCGTTACGAGGGGCACAGATGCTTCTGCATAAGCGTAAAGCAGCTTAGCGCCACGACGAATAATTCCATTCCATTCTTGTTCTGTACCCGGCAAGAAACCTGGAACGTCGACGAGAGTCAAAATCGGAATATTGAAAGCATCGCAGAAGCGGACAAATCGCGCAGCTTTTTCACTTGAATTTATATCAAGCGTTCCAGCAAGTTGCTGTGGTTGATTTGCGATGATTCCAACAGATTCGCCTTCAATGCGACCAAAGCCAACAATAATATTTGGCGCATAGAGAGCATGAACTTCTAAGAATTCGCCTTCATCGAGAAGTGCAGTTATCAAAACCTTCATGTCATATGGCTGATTAGTGCTATCTGGAATCAAAGTATCTAGCGCAATATCGCTAGCTTTCTTTTCTAGAACTTCAGTTGGTGGAAGGTGTGGGACGCCATCCATATTGTTACTTGGCAAATACGAAAGTAGCGCTTTGACGTAGTCAATTGCATCCTCTTCGCTTTCAGCCAAGTAGTGTGAATTTCCAGTACGAGTGTTATGAGTATGTGCGCCACCGAGTTCTTCCATGCCAACATCTTCACCTGTGACGGTCTTGATAACGTCTGGACCAGTAATGAACATATGCGAAGTCTCATTGACCATGACGGTAAAGTCAGTGAGAGCAGGTGAATAAGCAGAACCGCCTGCACATGGCCCAAGCACTAATGAAATTTGTGGAATCACGCCAGAAGAACGTGTATTGAGACGGAAAATTTTTCCATAACCGCCAAGGGATGCAACGCCTTCCTGAATTCGCGCACCACCTGAATCGTTGATGCCGATCAATGGAATTCCGCTCTTGAGGGCAAACTCTGCAATCTTTACTATTTTTTCGGCATGAACTTCACCGAGGCTTCCACCCATAATTGTGAAATCTTGTGAATACAAAGCTATTGGTCGACCATCAACAGTTGCTGTACCAATAACAACGCCATCACCGTAAGGGCGGTTCTTTTCCATTCCAAATTTTGTTGATCTATGACGCGCAAATTCATCAATTTCAGTAAATGAATCGGCATCGACAAGTGCGCTAATGCGTTCGCGCGCAGTCATCTTGCCCTTTGCATGCTGCTTTTCTACAGCTCGTGCTGATCCAGCGTGCACAGCCTCTTCTACGCGTGCGCGAAGATCTTCAATTTTTCCTGCAGTTGTATGGAGATCGCTCATACCCCTACGGTACTAGGCGTGAGCGATGAAGTGCTAAGAACTCCACTCGATGAAGCGGAGATCAATTCTAAAATTACGCCGTACTGGCGGGTAAGCGTGGTCGAACTCACTGGCTCAACGCACATTGATCTACTACAACTTATCGAATCCAAAAGTGCATTTGTTGGCGATGTTCTTGCTACTGAATATCAAAGTAGCGGACGCGGAAGATTAGATAGAACCTTCGAAGCACCTGCAAAGAGTGCGCTCTTATTTTCATTTTATATCAAACCACGTAAAGAACGAGGTGAGTGGGGTTTCATCCCACTCATTGCAGGTTTGAGTCTTGTAAAGACAATTTCAAAATTGAATCCCACACTAGAAGCGTCATTGAAATGGCCCAATGATTTACTCATCAATGAAAAGAAGTGTGCTGGAATAATTGCGCAAGCAACGAGTGAGGGATTGGTAATAGGAATTGGACTCAATGTTTCAATGAAGTCAAATGAATTACCTGTACCAACTGCTACTTCGTTGGCGCTAGAGGGTTCGAGTATCACCGATCGAAATGTACTTCTGGCACATATTCTCAATACATTTGCCGAGCTATTGCAAGCGTGGGAAAATGGATATGAGTTCTTAGAAGAGTATGAAAATTCCAGCAGCACGATTGGCAGGAAAATTAGGATAGAACTCCCCGGCGGGGAAAATCTTGAGGCGCGAGCAGCAGGAATTTCTAAGAATGGCGAACTCGTTCTGGATAACGGAAAGCATGTGAGCGCCGGCGATGTGATTCATCTACGATAACGCTTGTGAAGAATTCGTTCCCAACTGTTGGTGTTATCGGTGCCGGGCAACTCGCTCGCATGATGGTGGCACCCGCCACAGCTTTGGGAATTGATTTACTTCTTCTTGCTTCCGATGAAAATGATTCAGGCGCGCAAATAACTAATTCAGTGATTGGTGATTATCACGATCTAGAAACTGTGCGTGAATTTGCAAAGAAATGCGATCTCATCACTTTCGAACACGAACTAGTCCCGCTCTCGATAATCAAAGCTCTGGAAAACGATGGCGTTGTTGTTCGTCCGAGTTCGACATCTTTTATTTATTCCCAAAACAAGGCATCTATGCGCGAATTCCTCAAGGATTTCCCGGCTCCGAAATGGAAAGTAATTTCAAAAGCGGAGGAAATCAGCGAGTTTCCCGTAATTGCGAAAGCCATTTCAGGGGGATATGACGGGCGAGGAGTATGGAAAGTAACTTCCCTAGATAAGCTCGAAGAAATCCTTGAAGAAACCAACCAACTTCTCATTGAAGAACTTATAGATTTTGATTTTGAAATTGCTGTAATGGTTGCACGCTCACCACATGGTCAAGCAACCACGTGGACACCAACACAAACCGTTCAAAAAGATGGCATTTGTACTATGACAATTACACCCGTTCCTGATTTTTCAGATGCGCTCAGCGCCAAAGCTCAAAAATTGGCTTTAGATATTGCAGCCCATGTTGGCGTCATTGGAGTCATGGCGGTTGAGATTTTCGTGAAAGGCGACGAACTCTTTGTAAATGAACTTGCAATGCGTCCACATAATTCTGGTCACTGGACAATTGATGGTGCAAAAACTTCGCAATTTGAACAACACTTGCGAGCGATTTTAGATTTACCGCTAGGTGATCCTTCTATGACTGCGCGCAATGTCGTTATGGGAAATATTCTTGGAGGAAATAAGCAAGATATGTATCGTCCGTATTTACATCTGATGGCACGTAATCCAGATTTGAAGTTCCATCATTACCGAAAAGATGTGAAACCAGGGCGAAAAATTGGCCATATTAACGCTTTAGGCGATCATCTCGTAGAATTACGTGCAGATGTAGAACATGCTTTGGCCTATATGAGTGGAGAGATTGATGAGTGATGTAGCAATCATCATGGGTTCAGATTCTGATTGGCCAATTATGGAAGATGCGGCAAAGGTCCTTGATTCACTTGGGATTTCTTATAGTGCCGAAGTTGTTTCAGCCCATCGCATGCCACTTGAAATGGTGGAGTTTGCCCAAAGCGCAGAGAGTAAAGGTTTCAAAGTAATTATTGCTGGCGCTGGAGGCGCGGCACATCTTCCAGGAATGGTTGCATCACTTACACCCCTGCCAGTTATTGGAGTTCCAGTGGCGCTCAAAAATTTAGATGGAATGGATTCGCTACTTTCAATTGTTCAAATGCCAGCAGGAGTTCCAGTGGCAACAGTTGGTGTGGGCAATGCCAAGAATGCTGCACTGTTAGCTGCACGAATCCTTGGCGTTAGCGATAAGAATATTTCGGCAAAAGTAAGTTCGGCATTACAAGAACTCAATGCAGAAGCGAAAGCAAAAGGCGCAAGTTTGAGCGCCAAGCGAAATCAAAAGACTGGTTTCTAAATCACTTCTTGCGATATTCAATAGCAGGACAACGATCCATAATTGCAATCAAACCTGCATTTACTGCGCGTTCTACCGCTTCGTTATCAATAACATCTAATTGGAGCCAAACTGCTTTTGCTCCAATAGCTATAGCTTCATCAACTACTTTTCCTACTAATGTGGAATTTACAAAGCAGTCGACGACATCTACTGGCGTAGGAATATCTGAAAGTGATCTGTAGCCGATTTCTCCATGCACAGTTTCTGCACGTGGATATACAGGAATAATTCGATGGCCTCTATCTTGCAGTAATTTTGATACGCCAAAAGCTGCACGTTCAGGATTATTTCCTAAACCAACTACTGCCCACGTCTTTAGCGCGAGGAGCGCATCAATATCAGCTTGAGAATTAATCGGTGCGCCCCAAAGCATGCACTCGCCATCCAGCACTGCGCCATTTGTCGCGATCGAGCATATTGCGACCATCGATGAGGAATTTAGATTTTACGAGAGCACCAATGACGCCAGGATCTAACTCTCGATATTCTTTCCATTCAGTCAAATGCAAAATTGCATCTGCACCTTTGACTGCATCAGTTACATTCTCAGCAAAGGCAAGAGTAGGGAAACGTTTGCGCGCTGGCTCAATGCCCTTAGGGTCATGAACTACAACTTTTGCACCAGCTGCGTGCAACTGCGCAGCAATATCTAGTGCTGGGGAATCTCGTACATCATCACTATCTGGTTTGAATGTCGCACCTAGTACAGCGATTTTGTATTGAGTGAGATCTTCAGATAAATCTGCGCGAACAACATCGATGACACGTTGGCGTGCACGCAAATTGATTTGATCAATTTCGCGCAAGAATTCGAGTGCTTGTTTCGCGCCAAGTTCTTCTGCGCGAGCCATAAATGCACGAATATCTTTTGGAAGGCAACCGCCACCAAAACCAATTCCTGCTTGCAGGAATCTATTTCCTATTCGTGGGTCGTACCCAATTGCTTTGGCAAGAACGGTTACGTCACCACCGGCTGCCTCGCACACTTCAGCCATCGCGTTGATAAATGAAATTTTTGTTGCAAGAAATGAATTAGCAGCAACTTTGACAAGCTCGGCAGTTGGAAGATCTGCACGGATCCAAGGAGTACCAAGTGCAATTACGGGAGCATAAACTTCTTTCAGGATTTCTTCTGCTCGATCATTTGCAACGCCAACGACAAGGCGATTTGGTGTGAGAGTATCTTCAACGGCAAATCCTTCGCGTAAAAATTCGGGATTCCATGCAAGGTCTGCTTCGGGCGCACTTATTGCTAACTGGTCGCGCAACATTTGCGCCGTTCCGACTGGGACAGTCGACTTTCCGACTACTAAGGATCCCTTTTTCAAATAGGGAGCAATTGCAGCAACCGATGCTTTTACATATGTGAGATCTGCCGCAAGACCATCTTTACTTTGGGGAGTACCTACGCAGATAAAGTGCACATCGGCATCGGCGACTGCAGAAAAATCTGTTGTAAAGGTGAGTCGCCCAGTCTTGATTTCACTTGCAAGCAGTGTGTCTAAACCTGGTTCGTAAAATGGCAGTTCGCCATTAGAAAGTTGAGCAATTTTATTCGCATCGGTATCGACACCAACTACGGTGAAGCCAAGTGAGGACATACAGGCGGCATGTGTTGCACCTAAATAACCTGTACCAACAACTGAGAGCTTGAGAGTCATATCGACAGTCTATCTATTTGAGTGCTCCGCATGGATCTTCATCTGCGGTACGTGTCTTGAATTTATCAACGATAGTTACTTTTGGCTTACCTGTTGAACTAGCTGATGGTGAAGGTGTGACCTCATCAACAATAGGTAAATCATCGCGAAGTCGTTGAAATAGTTCCGGAGCAAGGACAGAATCCCACGTAACAACTGAACCAAGTCCAGGAACGCGCGCATTTGAATTTCCCAATGGGATTGTGAGTGTTCGTACTTTGCCAGGTGAAAGATTCTTCATTTGTTTTGCAAGTGTCAATAAATCATCTTGGTTCAGAGTTGAATCGGTTTTCAAACTTGCAATAGTGGCATTGAAAAAGTTGACAAGTTTTATCGGATTGAGAAGAACTCCTGTACTTGTTGCTTTACGTAACACAGCGCTCATAAATTGTTGTTGGCGTTGCATACGACCAAGATCGCCCATTCCATCAAAATCTCGAGTTCGTACATACTTCAATGATTCGATTCCATTGAGGGTGTGGACTCCGGCGGCGAGCACAAGGTGGCTCTTAGGGTCATTGATATCTCTCTTAGTACACACTTGAATTCCACCGATTGCATCTACGATTCCGGCAAATCCCGCAAAACTAACTTCAATGTAATGATCGATATGCAAATTAGATTTAGCTTCAAAAGTTTGAATAAGTAATGGTGCACCACCCCATGCAAAGGCTGCATTGATTTTGGATTGAGTCGCACCAATCTGAGATTTTCCATCTAAACCAATATGTGCAGGAACGGTTACTAGAGAATCGCGGGGGATAGAGATGATCATCGCTTTGTCTCGCGCTTTACTTATATGAACTAAGAGCATTGTGTCTGAACGTCCACCAGCTGCAGTCTTAGTACTTCCGACGCGCAATAATTTTTGTTGCTCTTTAGTTAGACCTTCGCGAGTATCAGATCCAACTAATAGATAATTGAGCGCCTTAGAAGTTTTTTCTGGACGAGATTTTAATCCACCAAAAACATCAATGCGATCGATTGCACCGCTTACGTGACCGAGAGCTAGCCACGAAAATGCCGAAAGGAGAACAATGCCCACAGAGAGTGAGGTAATTATTCGAATCGGTCGCGTCGCTTTCACAGGGAGAGCGTACTTGGGCGATACGGTGGAGGGGTTATGACGACATCAGCAAATGAGTTATATGGCTCACCGAAGCGGCAGATTTCTATCATTCTGCCTGTCCTCAATGAAGCCAATCATCTTGAAGAGTCAATTCATTCGATTCTTTCTCAGGATTATCTCGGGGATATCGAAATAATTCTCGCTATCGGGCCATCTCATGATGGAACCGAAAAAATTGCTCACAAGCTTGCAGAAAAAGATTCGCGCATTGTCATTGTTGAAAATCCAAGTGGCAGAACAGCAAGTGCTCTCAATCTTGCAATTGCGGCTTCACGATATTCAATCATTGTCCGAGTTGATGGACATTCACATATTCCAACAAATTATTTGACGCTCATCTCTTCAATACTTGAAGAAACCGGTGCAGTAAATGTTGGTGGAATTATGTTTGCTCAAGGTCGCACACTCTTTGAACGCGGAGTTGCGCATGCCATGAAGAGCGCATTAGGCGTCGGTGCATCACGTTTTCATACGGGAGGTACGGCTGGTGAAGTCGACACCGTGTATTTAGGGGCATTTAGAAAAGAAGCACTCTTAGCTGTGGGTGGCTTTGATGAGAGATTTACACGCGCGCAAGACTGGGAATTGAATTTTAGATTACGCAGCGCTGGAGGGATCATCTATTTTGATCCACGATTAGTTGTTACGTATCGCCCTCGCGCCTCAGTTATGGCACTTGCTAAACAATATTTCAATTATGGACGCTGGCGCAGAGTTGTATCTCGTACTCATCAAGGAACAATCAATTACCGTTACCTCGCACCACCTGTTGCAGTTTTAGGAAGTGCGCTCTCGATTGCGATGGGACTACTTTTTTCAACAATCTTCTTTATTCCAATTGCAATGTATCTAACCTTTATTCTTATTGCATCATTTCGAATTGCTCGATCTTTTGGTGAAATCATCTGTATGCCCTTGATTTTGCTGACCATGCATATGTCATGGGGCGCTGGATTCATTACTTCACCTAAATCACTTGCTCCTAAGGCCAAGTAATACATATCTCTAGCCTCGCTGAGGTAACCTTTCATCTATGAGTGCGCCACTTCAAGTTTACGAACCATTTCGGGCGGGCCTGCCGCCATTGGGACGTTATTGGAAATCTTTGTGGGCACGGCGAACTTTTATCTCTCAGTACTCAAAATCTGAATTACGCGAACAGCACTTTGATTCAGTTTTTGGGCAATTGTGGCTAGTTCTCAACCCATTATTACTTTCGGCAGTCTATTTTCTGCTGATCGTAATCATTGGTGGAAGCACGGATTCAACACGTTATGGCCACCTCACTGCCAGTCTTTTTCTATTCTATTTGGTGAGTAACAGTCTTACTGGCGGAGTTAAATCGGTTACAGCGGGACAGCGACTAATTCTCAACACTGCATTTCCTCGAATTATGCTTCCAATTTCGGCGACAATTATCGCGCTCTTCAAATTCTTGCCAACGCTTCTTGTATTTCTTGTAATGCGAACAATTATTGGTTTGCCATTTGGCTGGGAAATGTTGTGGGCGGTTCCAGTATTTTTCATCGCAATACTTTTCTCTTTAGGCGTAGCAATCACAATTTCATGCGTCAATGTATATTTCCGCGACATCGCTAGTTTCTTGCCGTACCTAACCCGTACGCTGCTTTATCTATCACCAATTCTTTATGAAGCATCCAGCTTGTCACCAAAATTGCGCGCGATGGAAGTTTTCAACCCTCTCTTTCCAATTTTAGATTCTTGGTCAAAAGCCGTTGTTCATTCAGAAGTTCCTGCAACTTCGAGCATGCTCCAAGGGCTTGCTTGGGCAGTTGGTATCTTTTTAGTTGGAACTTATTTCTTCCTATCAAGGGAGCGTGAATTTGCCGTCCGTCTCTAATACAAACCAATCAACTCAAGAAATTGCAGTTTCAGTTCGCAATCTTGGGCTCACTTACACAACTGCAATTGATCGCAGACCAACATTAAAAGCACGTCTCAAAAGTTTCGGTGGAAAACAAACTCGCACTATTCGCGCACTCGATGATGTAAATCTCGATGTTGAGTATGGTCAAGTACTGGGTGTTATTGGAACAAATGGTGCAGGAAAATCTTCACTCATGCGCGTTATTGCCGGAATATTGCCGCCTTCACAAGGGCGAGTAGAAGTGTATGGAAGCGTAAGTACTCTTTTGGCACTTGGTGTTGGCTTCAATCCCGCAATGTCTGGTCGCGACAATGTTTTTCTCGGTGGTTTAGCGGCAGGAATGAGCCGAGATCAAATTGAAGAACATTTCGAAGAAATCGCTGACTTCTCCGAGTTAGGCGAAGCAATTGATTCTCCCATGCGAACATATTCCTCTGGAATGTTTGCCCGCTTGGCTTTTTCCGTTGCAGCAACAGTGCGCCCAGACATTCTTATTGTCGATGAAGCGCTTAGTACGGGAGATGCAAAGTTTAAAGAGAAGAGTTTCAATCGGATCAAGGAACTGCGCAGCGATGATCGCGCGCTTATTTTAGTGAGTCACGCAATGGGTACTTTGCGTGAAGTTTGTAACGATATTGCGTGGTTACATAAAGGAAAACTTATTCAACGTGGCGAGCCAAACACCGTGATTGATGCTTATCAAGAATTTCTTCATGTCGGAAAGAGCGCTGCTGTCGATGAGGATCTCTAAAAGCCTTATCGCAATACTTTTTCTCCAGCTATTTATCCCACAAGCCCACGGTGCAGAGGCGCCTACCTCATTCGCCTTTCATGGATCTGGTTACGGTCATGGCGTTGGAATGAGTCAAATTGGTGCCAGAGCAATGGCCCTTGCTGGTGAAACTCCACTTTCGATTATTCAGTATTACTACTCTGGTATTGAAGTTGAATCCTTGAGCGATACGCAGACAATTAGAGTAAATATCGGTCACCTACTCAAAAACATTAAGTTATCTACGTCAACCCCAGCTTCAACGCTTTCCGCATTTATCAATAATGAGAAAGTTGTCGCGCAAATCCCCACTAAGAGTTCTTTTTCATTTTCTATTTCTGGTTCACAGATTTCTCTAACATCGGTAACGGGGAAAAAGAGTCATGTAGTAACCCGAAACCGTGAATTCTCAATTAGATGGAGCGGTGATAGTTCAACCGTTTCTGTGACAAATGCACAAGGGACATTGAAATATAGATATGGACAGATGCAAGTAAAATCAGTGCGCACCAAAGATGGAAAATACTTTATTGAGGTAACAAATTCGCTGCGTATTCACGATGAATATTTGTATGGAATTGGTGAGGTTCCATCATCATGGCCTATGGCAGCGCTGCAAGCCCAAGCTATAGCCTCGCGCACATATGCCCTTAGCAAGATTGGATCCATAAAAAGCGTATGTGATTGCAATTTGTATGGCTCAATATCTGATCAAAGTTTTATTGGGTATGCAAAAGAAAGCGAACCAATTTATGGAAAATTATGGAGAGAAGCAGTAGATGCAACGATGTCCAGTGAATCAACTGGCGTCGCCATCACTTCACAAGGTCTACCAATAACTGCATATTTCACATCATCGACGGGTGGACAGACAGAGTCAGCAATCAATGCTTGGGGGAGCGATCGTTCCTATACGGTCAGCGTTGCTGATTCGGCAAGTGCGGATATTGTTTTGAATCCGCGTTATGCACAGTGGGATCGCACAGTCTCTCAAGAGATAGTTGCTGCCGCATTTTTACTACCGGATGTGATTACTTTAGAAATAATAAGCAAGAATCCAACAGGAACTGTTGCGATGATAAAAGCGATATCGAGCAGTGGGGCCGAAGCTATTTTACGAGGCGAAACTTTTAGAAGTCGAACTAGGATTCCATCTGCTTGGTTTGAATTAGTCAGCGTGCAGAACTGAGTTCAAGCCACCCCAAGAACCGGTGCGCATAACAACTTCGAGGCAACCATCTTGAGAATTTCTACGGAACAATAAATTATTAGCACCAGAGAGTGTGCCTGCTTTTACAATTTCACCATCAGGAAGTCGAACTTTAGCGGCTGCCGTAATGTATGTGCCCGCCTCGATAACACAATTTTCGCCAAGTGAAATTCCAAGACCAGAGTTGGCACCGAGTAAACACTTTTTTCCAATAGAAATTATCTCTTTTCCACCACCACTGAGGGTTCCCATAATCGATGCGCCTCCACCGATATCGCTGCCATCATCTACTACGACACCAGCGGAGATACGTCCTTCAACCATTGAGGTACCCAAAGTCCCAGCGTTGAAATTTACAAAACCTTCGTGCATAACCGTTGTGCCATGCGCTAAGTGAGCACCGAGTCGGACTCGATCAGCATCAGCAATTCGAACGCCACTTGGAATTACGTAATCAACCATTCGTGGAAATTTATCGACTCCAAAAACATTTACATTTCCATGTGCAGCTTTTAGTTTCGCG